>CAYYYG010000013.1:0-23460 GCA_964476135.1 uncultured Gammaproteobacteria bacterium
TTTCAGAAATATCAGATTTCTTCGTATGATCGGCCAAAACTATTTTAAGTTTGTCATACTTGGAGATTATGTTTAAGGTTTTCCAGATTAATTTAGAAAATGGACTGAGACTTGTTTTTGCGCTTAATTCTGCATCCAAAGTACTCGGATCCACGCCATCCTTAGCAAGAGCAAGACCAGTTTCGTTTGAGAAATTGGCGAACTGAGTTGTGTGATTAAATGATTCTAAATACAATCCCATAGTAAATATACATATTATATCAGTATAAATAATATATTGTTTAATATATATAATCGTTATTAAGAAAACTGTTCATTAGTGTTTATATATACCTATAGTAGTATAAAAAAAGAGTGCAGTTATTATGCTATACTCTAAATATGTACGGCAAATTGATCATAGTTTTTATTTTAATTACAATCATCATTTTTCCGATTAAAACCCATGCTCAGTCGGGTGTTTTCCAGCCAACTTCGCCATATTATGCAACGTTTTATTATCAATGGTATACAACTCCAGTTTCCGACAGTTCATGGGGCTATTGGGCAGATCATGGTAACTCTCCTCCAAATACCTGGTTTTCTAAGTATTTGCCAGATCCGCGTCCAGCCGAATTTAATCCGTCGGCGGAGCTTTACAGCAGTAATGATTACACTAATTTCAGATGGCAGGTGGGGAAAATGAAAGAAGCTAGACTTGAGGTGGCGATCGCTTCGTGGTTTGGATCGCAAACAAGGGAAGATACTTCATTTAGGAACATTATTACATCATTCATGGGTCGTACCGACAATCCGTATCCTAATTTACGCTGGGCGCTTTATTATGAAGATGAAGGCTTTGCCGATCCCTCTGTTTCGACGCTTGTGACGGATTTGAACTATATTAAAAATAGCTACGCTTCAAGCCCGTATTTTTTGAAAGTAAACGGTAAACCGGTTATTTTTGTTTATGCTGGCGCAAACGATACACCAGGAACAATGCCGAGTCGGTGGAAAGATGCCAACTTGCAATCAGGTAATTTTTTTTATATCGTCCTCAAGGTATTCAGTGGATATGCAATCGACCCAAATCAGCCGGATAGCTGGCATCAATATGCACCGGCAGCCAGGTCCGGCACATATGCTCCATATTCCGCATTTGTAAGTCCTGGATTTTATCTTGATGATGGAGTATCTGCCGAAAGACTTTCACGCAATCCGGTTGAGTTCGAAAATGCAGTGAAAGCAATGGTTTCCAGCTCGGTTGACTGGAAGCTTGTCGAAACCTGGAACGAATGGGGAGAGGGTACTTCGGTTGAGCCGGGCGATGCGGTAAAGTTTAACCCGCAGAGCGGCAGGGATGAATTGGATCCGGCCGGCTACGCTTTTAAGAATTTATATATTGATATTTTGAACCGGAATCTGCCTCCGCTCGAGGGAGGGCTGGTTATAACGTCTACCCCTACTCCCACACCGCCAGTAACAGGTGGGGTAGATCCGATTGTGGTAGCTGCCGGCGACATGGTTGCCGATCTTAAGGTTTCTCCAAGAAGTAAACATACAGAGGTATCGGATCTTATCATCGCACAGAATGCTGATGCTGTGCTTGCAATCGGAGATGTTCAATATGAATATGGTCAATGGGCGAATTTCATGCAGTATTACGAACCAACTTGGGGCCGATTCAAGAACATCACCTTTCCGGCGGTGGGTAACCATGAATATCTCGATTCCATCGGTTCTACTCAACTGGCAAACCCCGACTGTGATGTGATGATCCAAAATGATCCACGCTCTTATGCTTGTGGATACTTTGACTACTATAATGGAAAGGGGAATCTTACCGGACGGGCAGGCGAGCGGGGAAAAGGTTATTATGCCTTTAATATAGGCAACTGGCGGCTGTATGCGTTAAACTCAAACTGCAGCGGTGCTGGTCGGCCGGGTTGTAATGAAAATTCAGTTCAATATCAGTGGTTCAAGAACGACCTGACCGCTAATCCTAAATACTGTTCAATGGTTTTTATGCATCATCCATATCTTACTTCCGACGAAAGGGATCACTTGGCTAGCACACCTAACTCGTATGATTCCGAAAACTTGGAACCGCTGCTGCAGCTTTTTTACAACGCAGGCGGCGATGTGTATCTGGCCGGCCATACCCATTTATATGAGAGATACTCCCCTTATAAGCCGGGACAGGTCGTCACTGTGCCGCTTTACCCATTTAACGGCACTCGAAGCGGTAACGTATCAGATCCGATAAGTGACGACATTTATGGCATAAGGCAATTCATTGTCGGTACCGGAGGAAAGAACGTGTATGCACCTGATAATATGACCCCATACGATCAGTACCCCGATCCGGACGGAGACAAACTTGAAACAATGAGTGTTGTGCATAGTAACGACACCAACACATTTGGCATATTAAAAATGAAATTGCGTAGCGAAGGCTACGATTGGCAATTTATTTCAACTGCAACATCCACTCAGTTTACAGATAGCGGGACCAGTTTCTGCCATGTTGCTCCAAACGGCCCAACAGTCACTCCCACTCCCACGGTAAGCGCATGTAATTTGAAATCTTCGGGTGATGCAGACTGCAATGGAACAGTAAATCTGGTTGATTTTGAAATATTCCGCAAAGAATACAGTGGAACCCAAAATACAAAAGAAGCTGATTTCGACAAAGATAACTCTGTATCCATTATCGATTTCGAAATCTGGCGCAAGGGTTATTTTCCGGTATAATTGAAAGATGAAAAAAATAGATAAACTCTGGGAATCCTCTGGTAGCCGCACGGTTTATACGTCGAAATTTCTGACCGTTTATGAAGAAAATATCAAGCTTCCGAACGGATCTAAATTAGATAATTATAGTCTGGTGAAGTTACCGAGCGCGGTGACTATAGTTGCGACCGATACCCGAGGTAATCTAATCGCGCAAAGAGAATATAAGCATGCGGCGGGCAAATTTCTTTTGGTTTTACCAGCGGGACACGTAGAGGATGGAGAAGAGGCAGTTGCGGCCGCCAAGCGCGAACTTGAAGAGGAAACGGGCTATGCCGGAGGTCAATTTAGACACATAACTTCGTTTTACGAGTATCCTACCAAGTGTCTGCATACCATATCGGTGGTAAGGGCTGAAATGGTTGAATTATCAGGAAAAATAAGCAGGGAGCCGACCGAATTTATAGAGCAGCGTCTTATTCCTGTATCTGAAATAAGCAAAATGGTTTTGGAGGGAGCATTTGCGACTGCGGGCTCAACTGCTGCGATCGCAGTTTGCGGTCTGATTTGATATCATGAAAGTATGACTCATGATTTGGAAAAAGCGCTGGATAGAGTTTCACATCTTAAAATCGTTAAAATCTACGAGAGTAAATCGAAGCTCTTTTTCTATCAATTCTTCTCCGGAATGGCCTACGGTTTTGGTGCATTTTTTGGGGCTACGATACTGGTGGCCCTTATTATTTTTCTGCTTTCACAGTTTCAATGGGTGCCTTTTATAGGAGCGTTTCTTGCAGATTTAATGCAATATTTGGAGTCGGCAAGAAGTAATCGTTTTTAAACTGCACTTGTGTCACACAACACGTAGTGTTATCATGTTTGTATGATACACCAACTACCAAAACTAACCTACGAATACAACGCTCTTGAGCCACACATTGATGCACAGACAATGGAGATTCATTACACCAAGCATCATCAGACTTATGTCACTAACCTAAACACAGTTCTCAGTAAATATCCAGATCTGGCAGAAAAGGATCTGAAAGAACTTATATCTAGTATCAAGTCACTTAAGATGGAAGAAAAGGACCGCACCATGCTCCAAAATAACGGCGGTGGACATCTGAACCATTCATTTTTTTGGGAAATTATGGGGCCAAAAAAGGAGATTAATGAAGATTTAAGATCACGTATCGAAAAGAAGTTCGGCACACTCGATGAATTTAGGACTCAATTCAGCCAAGCGGCAACAACCAGATTCGGCTCCGGCTGGGCATGGCTAGTCGAGGATGGAAAAAAAGAACTACAGCTATATTCCACAGCAAACCAGGATTCGCCCTATATGTCGGGTCACACCCCGCTTATCGGTTTAGATGTCTGGGAGCATGCATACTATCTTAAGTATCAGAATCGACGACCAGACTATATAAAAGGTTGGTGGAATGTACTTAAACTGATATAAGGTTTTTTTTGCGGGATTGTTTGTAGATTTGTGCTATTTTTAGGGCTATATATATTCCGCCAAGAATATAGAATTTTTCAGGTTCTCCCTCCATCATGCTGCCGTGATAGAGTGCGGCAAAAAAAACGGCGTAAACAATGCGGTGTAGCCGTTTCCAGTTACGCTTAAGGAGTCGTGTCGCGATATTATTTGACGTGAGTCCTAAAATAAGCATTCCATTACCGGCGATTGCTCCCCAGAAAAGAGGGGAACCCGGGTAGGCGAATAAATCATTTACGGAAACAACCGATGTGAATATCATTCCCTGGGCATGAAAAAGATAAAGCCAGACATCAGCTACACCAAGTTCACGCCGATACGATAAAATTTTTGCAAAATATTTGTTCGGAAAAACGATAGCAAGTGGTTTGATAAGTAATATAAACGCTAACAGGTTCAGCGACCAGGAACCGTATTGCTTCAATTGTCCGGGGTCATGGCGGACATACGTCAGAATGGCTAGAAATAAAGGGATCAGGAGATAACTGATTATCTGAACAGTTTTTCTTTCGTTCATAGGTGTATTATACATGAGGAATTATCGCGGGAGAAGGCTCCTGCGTAAATATACAGTGCCCGAAGGTTTTTTCGGGGTTATCGAACCTAGCACGCTTCTTATCTCTTCAAGTTTTCTCGCTGGCCGGCTGATATTGATAATGTGAATCCTGTCTTCAAGAGCTGGGCTATACAGTGTGATAGTTCCATAATCAAATAATTTACCCACCATACTTTGATCAAGGTCGAATAATTGAATGTGCTCACAATTATAAATTTCTTCTTTCTGAAAAAGGAAGCCTTTGTTGTGAATTATCTCTTTTGGCCGGATTTCGTAATATTCATGGACCCATTGTATCGCTATATATATAACTATGGTAATTTCAACAACTGCAAGCGCGACAATCACATAGGTATCCCACATATAAAGCATTTCAAGAGTGCTTTTTTCCAGCCCGAGATAGGGAAGTGGAATACGAATGAGTAGTCGAACGAGTACGAAAATTATGCGAATCGCAATAAGCTTGAAAATAAGAACTACAGTACTCCCTCGAATTTGCAGCGGCTCTATATGGATTTCCTGACTTGTTTCATACATAAGTGACAGGAACTGAAGACAATCTTATTATACTATTTTTTTTGCAAATGGAAGCAGATTTTGGCTTTATGATAATAAAATATGTATATTTGTTAAACGCGATTTTTAGGGATTTGCGTCGATTGCGTGCTTATGTTCTGGGTGTATAATTTGGCATGCTTAGAAAATTTCCTAAAATGTTTTTTGGCGACTCGGTTTTTTTTGTCTCAATATTGTCACTCGCATACATGCTGTATTTTTTGTTTACATCAGTTAAGTACGTTTGCGATCGTCAAGTCTGTGATTTGAGTATTATTTCTACGTATTTTCATGATTTTGTATACCATGGGGCGGTCGCGTCTGCTGCGTTCAAAGCATTGCCTTTCCGCCTGCCCGTATTTGCCGGAGAGAGCATGCAGGGGTACCATTATCTCTATAATTTATTACTTTCATTTGTGCTTTCGCTTGGAGTGCAGCTCCCAAACGCATACTGGCACGTTATGCCGGTCTTGTATTATGTCGCGATACTTTTTCTGTTGCAGAAGTTTTCAAAACGAATAGATTCGAGTCCGATTTTTCTTACTACAGTCTATTTTTTTTACTTTTTCGGCGGTACAGCAAGTTATGTCGCTACTCTGATTTTTAAGAAGTCAGTATTCGGATACGGAGTGTCTTCTTTATTGCACACAAGCACCATGTTTTTGTATCCGACGGTCGCTTATTCTATGATCTTAATGTTTGTTATATGGATGAAATTGTTCGACAAAAATAGCTTATTTCGTGCTTTACAGATCGGAGTGATTTTATTTCTGCTAATGGGAACAAAGTTTTACGCAGGAGCAACTATGATGGTGATCGTTTTCGTCGATGAGATAATCTGGCATTTCAGAAAAAATTGTACCGTGTTTATAAATCTGGCAGGAAAAATAGTTGTTTACTTAGTTTGTATTTTACTAGCGCTATATGTTTTTTATAATTTTCCGTACTCGCTTAACAAAGAACCGGTATTCGGTTGGGCGCCTTTGGCAGCAGTACACCAGGTAATAGAGGATGAGTATTCTTATCCTTTGAAAAATATCGCTATGGCTCGGGATACTCTATACAGCATGGGCAAGTTTTCACCACGGCTCATAGTAATCGAATCCGGAAGTATACTACTCTTCATTTTCCATCATTTCGGAACAAGGATTTTGGGATTTTTATATCTGCTTCGACTTATTTTAAGTAGAAAATCCTCAAGAGTCGATATAGCAATGTTTGTTGGCGTCGTGTTTTCTTTTCTTTGCGGAATATTGTTTGTCCAGCGCGGCGCGCACTGGTGGAACGCCCTGCAGTTTCATTACTATACTGCAGTAATTTTAACAATCTATACAGCAAGATTCGTCTATGAATCGATATTGTCGAATGTGGGAGTAAACAGGATTGGTAAATTTGCGATCATTTCGCTTATATGTATAACAACCATACCAAACGCGATTGAAAAAATGATCGAATTCCAAAAAACTTCACGGCATGTAATTTCTTCAGATGAGTTAAAGGCACTTAATAAGCTCTCCAGTTTAGCTGACGGCATTGTTTTTACTGTTCCGCTTATAGCTGATACCGCCTATATTTCGGCGTTTTCAGGCAAGACTGTTTATTATGCCGATGAGCAGATGCTGCAAAATAATGGTATAAATTATGAGGCAAGACAAGATGTCCTTAGACATCCGGAAAGCATCGATCTTAACTCCATTAATGCCAAATATGTTTATTTGTTGCAGTCAGACCCAATGAGTAAACTTTTTTACGAAAAAGCAAAAGGAACTAGTTATGTAGAAATCTATAGGAATAAATCGGTTGTCCTGCTCCTCAAAAGCGACTGATGTACTTTACTGATATAATTACAAAATGAAAGTATATTTTGTTCGCCATGGCGAGAGTCGTGATAACATAAGAGGTATTCATCAGACAGGCGTGACGCCTTTATCAGATTTGGGCCGCCGCCAGGCTTATACCGTTGCCGGCAGATTTACCAACATACCAATCGACGCCGCCTTTTCTTCCGATTTTTTGCGGGCTTCAGAAACGGCGCGGGCGATCAGAAATGTCATATCCGTTCGAGTCAAGCATCTTGATTTATTGCGTGAAATCAAACGACCGACCGAAATTGAGGGTTTGTCTCACCGCGATCGCGAAGCTTTGAGAGTGCACGATCTCATACATGAAAACCGCAATAATCCGGATTGGCACTTTTCGGATGAAGAAAATTTTTACGACCTAAAGAATAGGGCGGAAAAATTTATAGAATTTCTTAATAAAAGAAATAATAAAAACGTCTTGGTTGTCAGCCATGGAATTATGCTAAGAACCATAGTCGGATGTATGATATTCGGAAATCATTTTTCTCCTGATATATTTACGGCGATGTGCATGCAAATGAGAATCAAGAATACGGGAATAACGCTCTGTGAACGCACCCGCCATGGCTGGAAGCTGGTCGTATGGAACGATCATGCGCATCTAGGATAAACTACATATAGATTTTCCTTAATTGTGGTTCGAATTTTTCCAATGCGTATCTTAACATCGTCCTTGGCATCGTTTTTGCATACCTGTCGAGAAATTTTTTTTCAGAATCAATACTTCTTTTTCCGATCTCCCTGAGCATCCATCCGACAGCTTTGTGAATAAGGTCGTGTTTATCGTGAACTAATTTTTCCGCGATAGCAAGTGCCGTATCAAATTCATTGTTTTTTATGAAGTGAAAGCAGGCGATCATGGCTATCCGTCTTTCCCATATGTTATCCGATCGGGCCAAGGTGAAAAGGATATCTTTAGGACGGTCCATGAGATATGCTCCTACAATTTTATCCGCCGATGAATCTACAAGATCCCAATTGTTCACTTGCCGCTTATTTTGTATATAGAAACTATAAAATTTTTCTCTTTCTTCCAAGCTGGATTTATTAAATTTTTCAATCAAGATAAAAATAGCGAGCAGCCTTTCTTCATGGATTTTTGAATGGAGTAGAATTTCCACATCATCTATTTTGATGATCCGGAATTCTTTTGCAATTTTTCTGGTTTGAGGTACGGTAAGACCGATAAAAACATCGCCTTCGCCATACTCTCCTTTTCCTGTCTTAAAAAATTTTTGCGAAATCGTCGCTCTTTTATTATTACTGATTTTTTTCATTTCATTCCTGAGCCGGCTTATGGTATTATTCATACTATCTTTTATAAAATTTATTATAAAGCATGAAAATTGTTTTTATTGCTCCAAACGGCGGAAAGATCAAACCGGAATACAAAAAAATTATCGATCTGTGCAAAAAAAATGATCACCAGGTCGAAGAATATTATAAGATATTGACAGGAAAAGAATTACGCGTGAGAACGCCATTAATTGCAGAAACAATAAAAAAAGCCGAATCGGTTATTTGCGAAGTATCAAATATCACTGCTGAAACTAGTCGTTTCATAAGTTTGGCGCTTCAATTTCATATTCCTACTTTATTCCTTTACAAAAAAGAAAATAATGAGATGCAGGCCTTTGAGACAAGCCGATTTTTGACTTTTAAACAATATTCAGACCAAACCTTAGATAAGAAATTAGCGGAGTTTTTTAAACAGATAGAAAAACAGCGCTTGCTTTATAGGTTTAACTTGATGTTGAGCCATGAACTCGGTCAGTACGTTTTGGATAAGTCAAAAGCAAAAAGAATCAGCAAGGCAGACTATATAAGACAGCTGATAATAAATGATATGAGTGAGTAATATCTAATAATGGCCAATAAGGAGCGACTAGCTCAAGGTAGCAATCACATAGATTCTGAGTATTTTGACGATCCACACCGACCATACCAGCAGATTGACGGCAGATGGCTTATAGATCAGCGATATATGGATTTTAGTCCCACGTTCACTGCCGACTATGGACTCGCGCCACAGGTAAAAGTCGTTGATGATAATTTATACGCTATGTATAACACCATGGCGCAGGTATTGAAGGCGGGTTTTCGTACCCGAGGCTATCATCCGAGTCAGAGGTTTAATTGGGATAAGTATGCAATGGAGCAATTCGCAAACGAGGTATCGAAGTTCACGGCAGGTGCTATTTTGGATATGTCACTTGGCATAGGCTTGAACGGGATTATGTTTGCCGAAAAAGTGTCGATGAGTACTCCTACTATAATTTTGACTGGCGCCATGAACTCTGATGAATTAAAAGAGCTGAATGTTGCATATTTTCAGCGTGGAGGTGCCTCAGAAAATTTAATCAAATTGCTTTACGACACGACTTACCATCACCCATAAAATCAGATTTCTCCAATCATGTTTTTTTACTAAAAAAATGATATATTAGTATATATGGGAAATAAATCCTCAAAATTTGGACTAGGTGTTATTGTAGGCGTCATTATCGGAGGCATCACTGGTTTACTTTTGTCCCCAAGTACCGGAAAAGATAATCGTGAGTATGCGATAAAATATCTTGCCAAGCTGAAGCGCAAGCTTGATGATTCGGATACCCACGATAAGATTAAGGAAATATTTGGCCAGGTAACAGATGAGGGCGAAAAAATATTCGATAGTGCAAAAAAAGAAATTACAAACCAGATTGCCATTATGAAGGAAAAATATGGCGACCCTCAAGATCCGGTTACCTATGTTTCGATAGTCGAGGAAGGATTAAAAATAGTTGAAAAAAAGCTGTCTGTCACTTCCGATCAGATAGCTAAACTTAAGAAATATTTTTCGGAAGAAGAAAAAGCGTAACTATGGACTTACAATCAATATTTTATATTCTCGCGATATCTATAATGTCTCTCATGTTGGGGTTGTTGCTCGCTGTCATTCTTTTTATTCTGAAGCTGAAAAATATGATAGATTCCTTCAAAAAAAATCCGGTTGGAAAAACCGTATCATTTGCTGCTAATAGAGGGGAAATCGTCTCGCTTATTGCAATGTTCGTATCTTCTTTTATAGCCTCCAGATTTTCAAAGAAGCGTGAGTGAGTTTATAAATGCGCTTGCTTTTAATTTTTGACAGTAGTAACTTGATATTATAGTGGCTAAGAAAATATTAATCATAGAAGATGATTCTGTAATTTCGGGCATGTACGAAAAGCTGCTATCGAATCATGGCTATGAAGTTATAAAAGCTGCGGACGGAGAAACCGGACTGAATACAGCACTGCGCGAAAGGCCGGATCTTACCCTTCTTGATCTAAAAATGCCAAAAATGGACGGAATGACCGTGCTTAACAATATTCGTAAGGATGGTTGGGGGAGGAGTGCAAAAGTTATTATCCTTACTAATTTTGAGCTCAACGATGGGTTGTTATCTGGCGTGGTTCAAAATCAGCCTTCTTATTACTTAATAAAATCGAATACAAAACCGCCCGAGGTTTTGGCGTATATTAATGAGGTTATTGGGTCGGCTGCTTGATAGGCTCCGGGGTTTTTTGTACCGTCTGAGGTTTTTGCGGATTCGGCTGTTGAAAGTTTTTTGGTTTTTGCTGTGGCGGTCTGGCTTGAGCGAATTTTGGTCGCGGCGGCCGTTGTGCATGTGGGGGTTGCGGTCGAGATTCTGGACTTTTATTTTCCAGAGGCGGATTATTTTCTTCCTCTGGCTGTGGAGTTGGTTCTTTGACTTTCCTGCCGTATTTTTCTTTCGAAAGCCGGAGGATTTTTTCTCGATTTTCGTTCCGGATTGAGGGCAGCGGGAGCGTGCGTGCCGGGAAGGGGAATGTGGTCATATTATCGATTGAAAGTTTGACTACTGTTTCGAACTTTCCTAGAGCTACCAGATCGTTCTCTGTATATAATCCTCCAAACTCTTTCGTAAGTAGAGACGCATCACGTGCTCCTACCACGAAAGTTATGAGTGTACCAATGTTTCCGAATATGGCACGCTGAATTTCTTCTTCGAGCTGGTCGATATACTGATTCGCCAGAGTGAGTGAAAGTTTATATTTACGCGCCTCCGATAAGATTTTCAGAAATGAAGAGGTGGCGAAATTCTGAAACTCATCGACATACATGAAAAATGGAACGCGTTCACTTTCTTTTTTATAAGCGCGACTCATCGCGGTAAGCTGGATCTGAGTTATGATCATGGCTCCAAGTAGAGCCGCGTTATCTTCGCCAAGTTTTCCCTGCGATAGATTAAGAAGCAGAATTTTTTTATTATCCATTATATCTTCAAGATTTATGGTCGAAGTGGCTCGGCCGATGATCGGACGGATCAGCGGGGAGGTGACAAATTGGCCGACTTTGTTTTGGATCGGGGAGATTGCTTCCACTCTCTGCCGGATAGGCATGACTTCATACTCTTTTTCCCAAAAAGCCTTAATTACAGGATCGGCAATTTTTTCTACAATCCGGGCGCGGTATTTATCTTGTGCAAGAAGCGGTAAAACATCGGCTAAAGTCGCATCAGGAACTTCGATAAGCGTTAATATAACATTTCTTAATATGTACTCAAGCCTTGGACCCCAGCTGCTTGCGTACAGCTTGCTGAAAATCGAAACGATACCAGAGGCAATAAGATGTTTATGCTCATTATGATGTGTTGATAAGATATTTAGAGAAAATGGTCTTTCGGTATCAAAAGGCTCGAGGTAGATAACGTCGTTTATGCGGCGTTTGGGAATATAGTTTACAACAGTTTCACATAAGTCACCGTGAGGGTCTACGATTGCGATTCCGCGGTCCTTCCGGATGTCGTCAATGGCCATGTTTGCGATTAGAGTGGATTTACCGGCACCGGTTTTACCCATGACGTAGATATGTTTGGTACGATCTACGGATTTTATACCGAATATAGTTTCCTTGTTTTTATATTCTGCCTTTCCGAAGAAATTAATATCTTTTTTTTCTTCGTCTGTCATTGCATCATGTATAACTGGCAGATGCTCTGGCGGCTCTCCTTTGAGAGTTTTTCCCCAGGAAATATTTTTTATTTGGGCAACGGGCGTACTTGCCGGATGCCATAATGTTGCAAGTTCTTGAGCGTTTAATATCTGATTTCGCCGTTCAAAAAATGTCATTCTTCTTTCTTTTATCCGCTGCAGTAATTTATCGGCCCTGAATAAAGGTTTTTTGAATACGAATTGATTTCCTTCGCCAGCTGAGAGTCCGCCGTAAGTTCCGGCCAGATTATGCATGAGAGGCATAAGGTTTCTCGCTTTATCGCTGCTTGAAACAACAAGCCTTACCGCTGCTTTTCCTCCGTTATATCCGGCTTTTTGCGCAATCAGCGATTTATTCGCATCCGGATTGGCTACCATCGTGGATTTGCCTGTTAAGGCATCTGTTTTTTCCATTTTTCCGGATCCAAGGGCGCGGCTTTGCCAGTTAAAATGGGCCGGAGTTACGATAAGTTGTATCGCGACTCTTGTAAGTGAATCTTGTTTTGAAAGGAAGCCAAGGAGGGAAATGAGAGGATCGGTTGCCTTAAAATCAGCGAAAGTTTTTATCGGTAAATAAAAATAGGAATTAAGAACCATTTCTCCGACTGTTATGTTTGGATATTTAAAGACGATATCCATCGGGTCGGTTGTGCGCTGTGTTTTTGAGAGCGGATAAGACGATGTTATAAGGCTTTTAACGAAAGCTTCGGTTTCAAGCGGTACTGTTGCGTAATAGAAAATAGTCTGGTTTATGAAATACATTTCGAACGCATATGTATTCACCTTTTTATAGAGTCTTTTCCATAGTGATACATGTGAGGGGAAAAGTGACGTAAATATCTGTGTCGCCGCCTCAGGGGTCGTTTCGTCGTCTTTAGGATTACGGATCTGGAGATGGGAAAACTGTCTCATATGTAAAATTATAGCAGAAAAGACAGTTTGATACATTTAATTATTATAATATTAATTAATACCCTATATTATTTCATATATATCTAATTTAAGTAAATAGTCGTTGCTACGAAAAGATATGCGATTTTATCCACAGATTATCCACAATATCCCATTTCAAAACTTTATAAGAATATTAATTGACTAATGTATAATAATAAGATGATCAAGTTAAATGCTAAAGAGTTAAGATTGGCGCAAGAGGAAGTTGCATCAGATGCAATCGCCTCCGTTGAACGACGTCCGATTTATTTTATTCTGGAAAATATATACGATACTTATAACATCGGTGGATTATTCAGGCTTGCTGATGCGCTGGCGGTAAAAAAAATATTTTTGTGCGGACAGACCGAAATACCGCCGAATCCAAAAATAAAAAAAGCATCGATCGGGACATACAAAGTGGTTCCTTGGGAATACAAAGAGCGGTCAATCGATGCTATCGATGAGCTGAAGGGTGTGGAAATTATAGCAGTAGAGCAAAATGAGAAGTCTGTCAACTACACACAAATAGAATATAAAGAGCCGCTCGCTTTTATTGTCGGTAATGAAACTTACGGAGTGCTGCCGGAGACTTTGGCGCGGGCCGATAAAATAGTCGAAATTCCAATGTGGGGGATAAATAAATCACTTAACGTCATCGTATCAGCCGCAATCGTTTCTTATCATGCTACTTGCATAAAATCTCCCTGATTTTTTCCTGCTGTTTTTCTGGAAGCTTTTCAATCTGATTAAGTACAGTTCCTGTAGTTTTTTCGATCACGTAGTCTTCAACTTTTTCCGCCGATTGGGAGGCTATATCTGAAACATACTCCGTAGCTTTGCCAAGAACAACCCCTCCGACTTTGTTTACGGATTCTTTAATAGGATCCCCGTCGCTGTTATTTTTTGCAACAGGATAAGATTTATCGAGAATCTTACTGTCCACTTTCGCAATTTGCGGATCGTACTTCAGAGCCCGATAACCGATGACTCCCGCAATTGCGATCCCAATTAGCACGGCCGGTTTGATCGACATACTATATAGTATAGTGTAAAATATATTGCTATCACAGTTGTCATCTTAAGCCCAAGTAGTTTAGTGGTAAAATAAACCCTTGGTAAGGGTTAGACCACGGGTTCGATTCCCGTCTTGGGCTCCACTTTAATGAGGCATCGTAAGTTTAAGTGCTCGTCTCCTTTTAATAAGGCGCCGCAGAATACTTTTATATTGATATTCAGTTATGGAAAGCAAAAAAAATACCGCGATCAATGATGGAATTCCACGATCGACTATTGAGCTCGTAAAGATAATGGTTGTGCCGTATAAGGGCAAAGCAATCTTATTTTTTATATTGACTTTTTTGGGTATACTCACCTGGACTGCCTCACCTCTTATGATTTCGTATGCGATAGATCACCTAAGTCGGACCCACAGAGTTGATTCGTATATATGGTGGTTGGTGGCGATTTATGCTTTATTAAGAACGATAGACGAGGTTTGTTGGCGATTTGCCGAGTATTTGATGCGCTCATTCAAACCGCAAATGATAGAAAGCATACGTCTAATGCTTTTTGCCGCAATCCATAAAAAACCATATTCATTTTTTGTCAGCTCAAGTAGCGGCAGAATCGGTCACTGGATAAATCAAACAGTAGTAACTGCCAACGAACTTGTTGATACGACAATCTGGACAGTATGGGGGCGTTTTGTAGGGCTTGTAATATCTGCTTTCTTTTTGTTGACGATTCACTGGTCACTATCAGTATTATTTTCAGTGTGGCTCGTGGCGCTTTTCAGCTATAACATAAAAAGAGGTAAAAAATTTGGTGAATTGGTTGCGTTACAAAGCGATGAGACGAGTAAAGCCGCGAGCCTGGTTGTTGACTCGGTAAGTAATCATGTAAGTGTACGTGTTTTTGGTGCTAATTATAATGAAGTGGAGCTGCTGGCCAATCAGCAGAAAAAAATCATCAAGCGCTGGCGTGATTCTTGGTGGCAAAATTGGGTAACTAATACTGTTAAGGGTCAGAGTGCTTCAGTTGCAAGTGTAGTTGCTCTGGTACTTGTAATAGTACTATATGGGCAGGGGACAATTCCAATCGGCGGATTAGTACTTTTTATAGCTTATTTTGGCGATGCCAGCAGTACCTTGTGGCAACTGGCATGGGCTCTTGATAATTATTACCGTAATTTCGGCACGATTCAAAATGCTCTAAATGGTTTGCAAGGGGAAGAAGAAAGGCTTGTCGCCGGTGCGGGCCCGCGGCAAATTAATGGTGAATCTATATCACTTAAGCTTAAAGATCTGAGTTTCTTTTATCCAGAACAGCAACATGTCCCGGTTATTGATAGATTGAACCTAACGATCAATTCGGGAGAAAAGATAGGAATAGTGGGGCACAGCGGAGCTGGTAAATCAACTTTGGTAGGATTACTCCTTGGCTTTTATGAGCCGACTTCGGGCACAATTCTTATAAATGGAGAAAGTACTATAGATCACGGGCCTGCATTTATCAGAAGTTATAGTTCTTTTGTACCTCAGGACACGAGTCTTTTTAACCGCACAATACGAGAAAACATATTGTACGCCAGACCTGATGCTGATGATGACGCAATCCGTGAAGCTCTTGAGCAAGCTCAGGCGCGTGAATTTGTAGATAAATTGCCGGAAAAACTCAATACGATGATTGGAGAGCGGGGAGTAAAGTTATCTGGTGGACAGAGGCAGCGGATTGCTATAGCTCGAGCTGTTCTACAAAACAAGCCTCTTCTCATACTCGATGAGGCAACAAGTGCTCTTGATAGTGTAAGCGAACAGGCGATACAGAAAGCTCTTTATTTGCTTATGAAGAAACGCACTTCCATAGTAATCGCGCACCGTCTGTCGACCCTTAAACATCTGGATAAAATTATAGTGCTTGAGGATGGCAAGATTGTGGAAGAGGGGCCTCATGAAAAACTACTTAAACTAAACGGGATCTATGCAGATCTGTGGAGAAGGCAAAAAGACGGCTTCGTAACTGAGTAAGGCTCAGTATCTATTTTAATATTTTTTTTATTCAGTCGAGTTTATATACTTGACATTTAGCAGAACATTTGCTAAATTGCTAATAGGTAGCAGTTATAAGTTCACTCTGCTGAAAGGGGGTGAGTGGATATGGTTAACCTCAGATTATCATCACCGTTAGCACGGATGTTTTATCGACCTCTCATGTGGGACGAGGAAGAGGCGGGGCAGTGGCCGGAAATCACACTTACTGAAGGTCTGGATGTTTACGAAGACGAGGAATCCGTAATTGTAAAAGCAGCGATTCCCGGTATTCCGGAAAATAAAGTAGAGGTGACTTTTGAAAACGGTGTGCTTTCTATAAAGGCTCGTACCGAAGACACGGAAGAAGAAAAGAAAAAGAAGAAAGTTGTATACCGAATGGACCGCGTGGTTTCATTTAACTACACAACTACACTTCCGCGTCCGGTCGATGAGAAAAGCATTGAGGCCGTAGTAGAAGACGGTGTGGTAACCGTAAAGGCGAAAATCGCCGAAGCGGCCAAACCCAAAAAGATCGAAGTAAAAAAAGCGAATAGCTAATCACATGAGATCAGGCGGACGAAGGCGCCTTCGTCTTGCCCGATCCTGGAGAAACTGGGGTTTGAATTTGGATCATATTTTTGATATGCTATTCCAGTCGTAAGTTAGCTCTACAATATGGATATAAAATATATTGGTCATGCTTCGTTTCTTATAAAAACAAAAGAAGCGCGAATTATAACCGATCCCTTCGACCCGAAATCAACCGGGCTTAAATTTCCAAAAAATGATGCGGAGATCGTAACAATAAGCCATGCACATGCAGACCATAACGCAACGGCACAAATTGCAGGTGCGCCTTTAGTAATAGATTGGCCGGGCGAATTCGAAAAAAAAGGTGTACGCATATACGGGTTTAAGACATTTCACGACAAAAAACAGGGTGCCGAAAGAGGCGCTAATGTTATTTATAAACTTGAGTCGGAAGGTATAGGCATCCTTCATTGCGGCGACCTCGGGCATATTCTATCTGATGAGCTTATTGAGGATCTTGGGGAGATTCATGTTCTTATGGTGCCGGTTGGCGGCTTCTACACGATAACAGCCGAGGAAGCGGCGCAATTGGTGCAGAAAATAGAACCATCCATCGTGATCCCGATGCACTATAACGTGCCGTCGTTAAATCAGGAAGTATATGGGAAGCTTACAGGTGTTGATGCATTTTTAACCGCAGTCGGCGCCGAAAAGCAGGAAGCACTTCAGAAGCTGACCCTGAAAAAAGAAGATCTTACTGAAGAGATGAAGGTTGTCGTTATGACACCGTAAAGTTTATCATTGACCAATTAATCACCTCATTATATGTCGTCGCTTTCGTCGGATGCATTGAAGGTTCCACCTCATGATATGGAGGCGGAAAAATCGGTTCTTGGAGCGATATTAATTGATCCTTCAGCTGTACATCTTGTTGCGGAGTTTTTGCGAGCTGATGATTTTTATGCTCCCGAACACCAAGCAATATATTCTGCTGTTTTGAGCTTGTATGAAAAACAGCAGCCGATCGATCTTGTTACTCTCAAAAATCAACTTCAGAAGGAGGGTACTCTGAAAAAAATCGGTGGCGCCGGATATCTTTCCGACCTAATTAATACGGTTCCAACTTCCGCCTACGTCGAGCACTACGGCCGCATAGTTAAGGATCATAATGTAAGGCGTAAATTAATTACGATGTCATCCCGTCTTGTGGAAAAATCTTTCGATGAGCGGGGAGATATTAAGACTCTGCTTGATCATGCCGAAAGCGAAATTTTCGCAATTTCCCAGGCACAGATGCACCGTGACTTCATACCACTCAAGGAAATTCTCGGGGAAAGTTTTGAGCGAATCGAAGAATTCATGAAAACAGGTGCTAAACTCCGTGGCGTACCAACGGGATTTACAGATTTAGACGGCAAACTTGCCGGAATGCAGGATTCAAACCTCGTAATTTTGGCTGCCCGACCAGGTATCGGTAAAACCACTCTTGCTCTAAATATGGCGCTTCATGCGGCTATAAAGGAGAAGGCGCCCGTGGGATTTTTCTCATTGGAAATGAGTAAGGAGGAGCTGGTAGATCGTCTATTGGTGGGGCAGGCTGATATCGATGCCTGGAGGTTAAAGACCGGTAAACTTGCTCAGGAGGATGTTAATCGGTTGACACAGGCTATGGGCGAACTAGCTGACGCGCCGATTTTTATCGATGATACACCAGGCGCATCAATTCTTGAGATGAGAACTAAAGCAAGAAAATTGAAGATGGAAAAAGATCTTAGACTGGTAGTTGTTGATTATTTGCAGCTTGCGGATGCGGGTAAAAAATTCGAATCGCGCGTGAATGAGGTGTCTTTTATATCACAAGGATTAAAGAATCTGGCTCGCGAACTGCGCATACCGGTTCTTGCACTTTCTCAGCTTTCCCGTGCAATCGAGCAGCGCGGTACCAAGAAACCGCAGCTTTCCGACCTTCGTGAATCTGGAGCTATCGAGCAAGACGCCGATGTAGTACTTTTTATTTATCGCGAGGACGAAGACGACGATCTTCTCGATGCGAGTAAAAAAATGGTAAAGATCAATATCGCCAAACATCGTAACGGACCGACGGGGGAGATAGATCTTATGTTCCGCGGTGACCGCGTCCGCTTCTATACCGTTCAGAAAACGGATTTATAACAAAAAAAGAAGCCTTCCTTGATGATTGGTCGGAAGGCTTCTTACGATGAAAATATTCCTTTCGGAAGACAGCTCATTTTTTTGTCCGAGCTTGTCGAGGACTAATATTTGAGGTTTGATTTTTTTATTTCTACGGTTGAAATCGTTTTTATTTTTTTAGGGTTATTATATTCCCTGATATTCGACTTCTTCGTAATTTGTTTTGAAACAAAATTTGATTTAACTTTTAATAGCTCCGGTAAATTAAGTTTCAAAAATCTTTCCCTCTACTACATAAATTATTTTTTTAAATAACTTATAACAATTCTCAATCTACATGATTTTTTAAATGTTGTCAAGGGGAATTTACTTATATATCTTTATAATCTGGTATTTATCACGATTGATTTTATAATAAATTAAATGCCTATAATATTATTTAAAAAACTTTAGACTGTCGTGGGATTGATTGGGTATAATAAAAATATGGATGACGTTGCTGAAAGGTTGAATAAAACTGCTGATATTTTACAAAGCGAAAAAACATACAATAGACGGGAAGTCTTAAAAAAACTAGCAGCAGCCGGGGGTTTTGCAGCGGAGCGGGCTTATGGAGCGATGCCAAATATAGATGTATTAAGTGCCAATGAGACTCTTACATATCCGTTTGCCGGTTTGGACCGGGGACTGCTGGTGCGGGCATTGCAGGCAGATTTTGACAAAGAGGATGGCAGAGCAAAGGCAGATACAAAAAAAATGATTGATAGGTTAGCATCATCAAATGATCCCTTTGTGAATTTTGCCTACGGTAATCCGACTCCTTATGGAGACGGAGCGATGCGGATCTACAAGAATATCAGGCCTTCATTCCAGGATACAGGAAAATCGGATGAATATGCCGATAAGGGCTTACTTGTCGCCCCGAATCTGTTTTATTTCAATCCTGACTTGAGACGTGAGTTGTTTGCCGCCCGCGATGAGGCGCTTGCTGCTGCCGGAATGAGCGTGCAGGATCTTAAAAACGGTAGTCTGGTTCCAGAAAAATTATTTTCAAACGCTGTTCAGAGGCGTTATAACGAAATTGATGCGATTATGCGTTCAATGCGCGGAGAAGAGATGATTTTTACTGTCGTCAAGCCTGCAGACGGCAGTTATTTTATGGAAGGACCGTATTGGAAAGCAAACAGTAAAGATTTAGAACAAAAAAGCTACTGGAATGTGCAGTATGCACGGCCGGTGATAGTCGGAGATGTGAAAAGCGCATTTCACATGTATAACTGCACTCCGGAACTGACGGGCTTAAGGGAAAACAATTTTCTAGCAGATATTATGCCTGATTTATATAGCCAGCTTAAGCCATTCCGCAACAATAATCATAGACCGCTCTGTCTGCTGATTAAGCCATAACTATCATCATGTATAATGTTTGCATGAGTAATAAAGCCACCGTATACATTGAGGGAATGCACTGTCCGTCTTGCGATATTCTGGTAAAAGATAAATTCAGAGAGTGCGGAAATATAATGTCCGTAAAAGCAGATTTCAGGAAGCAGACGGCTGAAGTCGAGTACACGGGGGAGCTCGATACTAACAAGCTAAACGCTAAGGTGCGCGATTTTGGATACCGGGTGCATAGATCAGCTAATAGTCTCAAAGTTAAAGAACCGTTTTCAAAAAGAGCTTTTGATGCCGGCGCGATCGCGGTAATTTTGTTTATTATTTATTACTTTGCTCAGGATGCACGTCTGATCCCTGATTTTGCAACTTCTTCCGACATGTCGTTGACGGCTGTGTTTTTACTTGGTCTTGCTGCGTCCACCTCGACATGCATGGCTACTTCGGGAGCTTTATATATGTCTACTGTTGGTAAAACTAACGGCTCTTCGCGTGACAATAAAAACGCGATCGTACCTTCGACCATGTTCAACTTGGGTCGGGTACTATCATATGGTTTTTTTGGATTTATTGTCGGTGCGGTAGGTCAGAAGTTCATCGAAAATACTGTCGCCGGACCCGTTTTTCTCTTTCTGATAGCTATTATCATGTTTTTCATCGGACTTGATATGGCGGGGGTACTGCCGTTTTCTTCAATTGGCGCCCTTTCTTTTACAAAAGGTATATTTTCTTTTTTTGAAAAAAAATTCAGTAAAAATCCAAAAAAATGGTCATTTTTTTTAGGTGCGATCACGTATCTGTTACCCTGCGGTTTTACCCAGTCGGTTCAACTCTACGCAATAAGTCTGGGAAGCCCGACGCAAAGCGCGATTATCATGATGGTTTTTGCCATTGGTACAGTCCCGGCGCTTGTTACGATCGGTTTTACATCTTCATTTACCAAATCGAAATTTTACCCTGTATTTTCTAAAATTATTGGCGTCATCATCATCATGATAGGTTTTGGGTATTTGGCGAATGTGGGGTATTTATACGGCATCACACCATCAATATTCACAAAAAAGACGCCACCGGCCGATGCAAATGTTGTTGAAGAAAAGGGAGTTCAGGTTGCAAAAATGATCGTAAAATCGAGCGGATATTACCCCGGTTCGTTTACAGTAAAAAAAGGTGTACCGGTGCGATGGGTTATTGAGGGAGAAAATGTACTCGGGTGCCAGGGGTCATTGGTTGCACCTTCTATCAATGTAGCTACGATATTGTCCAAAGGTGAAAACGTAATCGAATTTTTGCCTGAGAAGGAAGGAAGAATCGCGTTTTCCTGTTCTATGGGCATGTTTCAGGGGGAGTTTAATGTTGTTGAGGGTTAGAGTGATTGTGCCCGTGAGAGGGGTCGAACCTCTACGAAGTTGCCTTCATAGGTTTTTGAGACCTACGCGTCTGCCATTCCGCCACACGGGCTAATAATCTAATTGTCAAAATTTTGCTACGCGTACCTTTTCGCAGCAGTCTGCTCAAAGGTATTTCGTACTTAATTAGCATGTATAAATTGCTAATTAAGTACTCAATCTTCCATTCCGCCACACGGGCTGAGAAATTTCCGTATGATAATTATATCATGATCTAAATATTGTCTCTCATAACCGGATTGATCGTAATCATTATCTGGAGCGGGCAGGTCGCGGGAATGACAGGTGTCAAATACATAAATCACCACAAGTGATTTGACCGGTTGCATTTTAAAAAGCAGTCTGTTATTCTTCTACAAAGATCTTATGATTTATAAAGACGATCATCCAATAAAAGGGGACTTTATAAAAAAAGACATACTGTCACTTCGTCAATTCGATTCATCTACTATCCTTAAAGTTTTTCGCCGTGCATCAATTTTTAAAAGGAAAAAACCGGTAGATTTGTTAAAAATACTCCGTGGCAGAGTGGTAGCTCTAATATTCTACGAGCCTTCTTCAAGAACATTCGGATCGTTTTCTGCAGCGACTAAGAGGCTTGGGGCGAACACAATCGAATACATAAATCCTCAAGCATATTCTTCCGTGTCGAAGGGTGAAACTTTAGCTGATACCGTAAGAACCGTTGCCAATTATGCGGATGCGATTGTCATTCGCCATCCGCAAGTAGGAGCCGCTGCCGAAGCGGCTTTTTTTTCGCCTGTCCCGGTTTTGAACGCGGGGGACGGGATTGGGGAGCATCCGACTCAGGCGCTTCTTGATATGTTTACGATTTATGAAAAGTTCGGCCGACTGAATAATCTGAAGGGTCTTATGACGGGAGATTTATTGAATGGTCGTACAGTTCATTCATTACTGCAGGGTCTTAGTTATTTTAAGGGGAATACTATCTATTTATTATCTCCTAAATCGTTACGGCTGAAGCCGGAATTTTTGCAGCTAATTAAGTCCAAAGTTAATCTTGTTGAAATTACAAAAGATACCGAAATTCCGACAGACTGCGATTTCTGGTACTGGACTCGAGTGCAGAAGGAGCGGTTTGCCGATTTGAAAGAATATGAGCGCACAAAACATGCTTTTATCGTAACTGAAAAATTAATGAAGGAAAAAGCCAAGAAAAATATGATTCTCATGCACCCTTTGCCCCGAGTTGGTGAGATAGTGACGGAGATAGATTCTGATCCGCGCGCTGTGTATCTTACAGATGAGATGAGAAACGGGATGTATGTAAGAATGTCGTTATTGTCTATGATATTAAAATAATTCCTCTCGACTTCGCTCGGGGAAAAAACGACTAAGAAAAGCCTTATGCAAGCAACTCTATACCTTGAAGATGGCACAAAAATAGAAGGCCGATCGTTTGGAGGTAGAAACTCAGCAGCCGGTGAAGTGGTTTTTACAACGGGTATGGTGGGTTACCCTGAAAGTCTAACAGATCCATCGTTTGCGGGGCAACTTCTGGTTTTTACCTACCCATTAATTGGAAATTATGGCGTGCCTGATAAATTAGCCTGGGAATCGGACAGAATTCATCTTTCGGGTATTATCGTTTCCACTTACAACGATACTCCTTCACATATAACATCTAAGGAGTCTTTGGCGGATTGGTTGGATAGAAACGGAATCCCGGGCATAGAAATCAGTGACACCCGGTTTCTGGCGAAAAAGATCAGGACGGAGGGGGTAATGAGAGGAAAGATTGTTATTGACCGCGATATTCCACTTAATGATCCAAACAGTGAGAATTTAGTGGAGAAAGTTTC
>CAYYYG010000013.1:23560-27357 GCA_964476135.1 uncultured Gammaproteobacteria bacterium
CATCGTCAAAAAAGCAATCGAGCGGAAAATTCCGATTTTCGGTATCTGTCTTGGTAACCAGATATTGTCGCTTGCTGCAGGAGGCGATACTTATAAACTTAAATTCGGTCACCGTGGCCAGAACCAGCCCTGTTATCTTGTCGGATCGAAGCGCTGTTATTTGACTACGCAAAATCATGGTTATGCAGTCGGCGTCGTTCCGAAAGGATTTAAGCCCTGGTTTATTAATGCCAACGACGGCACGAATGAGGGAATTATTCATGAAAAATATCCGTTTATGTCGGTCCAGTTTCATCCGGAATCATGCCCCGGCCCGACGGACACAGAATGGATATTCGATTATTTTTTAAGAAAAATATAGAACTAGTGAAGAAAATTTTAATCTTAGGATCAGGCGCGCTTAAAATCGGCGAGGCGGGAGAGTTTGATTATTCCGGCTCGCAGGCGATGAAAGCGCTTCGTGAGGAAGGCGTGAAAATAATCCTCATCAATCCGAATATTGCGACGTATCAGACATCACATACTCTTGCTGACGAGGTTTATTTTCTGCCGGTTACGGAGTATTTCATTGAGAAGGTGATCAAGAAAGAAAAACCGGATGGAATAATTATTTCATTCGGTGGTCAGACCGCTTTGAATACAGGAATGAGTCTGCATAAAAAAGGGGTTTTCAAGAAATATGGTGTGGAATTGCTCGGTACTCCTATAGAATCTGTCGTAATCGCCGAAGACCGTGAGCTTTTTGCCAGACATCTACGTAAAATCGGATTGTCGACACCTCCAAGCGAGGCGGCCACATCGGTCAAGCGGGCGGTGGAAATTGCTAAGGAAATAGGGTATCCGATAATGGTACGTGCCGGATTTACACTCGGGGGGCAGAAATCGGGGGTTGTACATAATGTTCGAGAGCTTGAGGCTAAGGTTACTGAGGCATTGGCTTTTGCGCCGCAGGTTTTGATCGAAAAATATCTGCATCATTTTAAAGAGCTTGAATATGAAATAATCCGCGATATAAACGATAACTGCGTCGCAGTCTGCAATATGGAAAACATGGATCCACTCGGCATTCATACAGGCGAGTCGATTGTCGTAGCTCCAAGTCAGACGCTTACAAATTACGAGTATCATTTTCTTCGAGCAAAGGCGATAGAGCTTGTCCGCAGCCTGAATATAGTCGGCGAATGTAATGTGCAGTTTGCGGTCAATCCGTCCCCTCGACTTCGCTCGGGGAGTAACTTTATATATTACATTATCGAACTTAACCCCCGCTTGTCCCGCTCATCTGCACTCGCCTCAAAAGCTACGGGTTATCCGCTAGCATATGTTGCGACAAAACTTATATTAGGCAAAGCACTTACCGAAATAAAAAATCAGGTTACGAAAGTTACCCAGTCGGCATTTGAGCCGGCACTCGATTATATAGTAGTAAAAATTCCCCGATGGGATCTTGATAAGTTCAAAAATGTGGAGCAGGTTATTGGCAGCAGTATGAAATCTGTGGGCGAGGTGATGGCGATTGGGCGCAGTTTCGAGGAGGCTATACAAAAGGCGGTGCGCATGCTCGATATTGAGCAGGAAGGAGTGACGGATTATGAATTTTCGTCCAGAAAAGAAATAATAAATCACTTAAAAATACCTACGCCAAAAAGATTGTTTGCAGTTGCGGAAGCTTTAAGAATGAGAATTAAGGTAGAGGAGATCTATAAAATGACAGGAATCGATCCATGGTTCTTACACAGAATAAAGAATATTGTCGAGGCTGAGGAGAAATTAAATATTCTTCCTCAGGTGGATTCCTCGACTACGCTTCGCTTCGCTCGGAATAAAAATTTGTCTCAATATAATATCGATAAAGTCGAAATGCGAAATCTTAAACAACTTGGGTTTTCGGATAAAAGAATCGGGGCGGTTGTCGGCAAAAAAGGTCTCGAGATAAGAGAATTAAGGAAAAAATTGGGAGTAATTCCTTCCGTATTTCAGATAGATACACTAGCCGGCGAAGTGCCCGCACAGACGAATTATTTGTATACCACTTATCACGGATTCCACAATGATGTCGATCCGGTTGGCAAAAAGGGAGTTGTGGTTCTTGGCTCCGGAGCGTATCGTATCGGTTCATCTGTAGAATTCGACTGGTCATCAGTTCATGCGGCTTCACGGTTACAGAAATATAGAAAAAGGGCGATAGTCATAAACTGTAATCCGGAAACCGTATCCACAGACTATGACATGTCGGAGCGGTTATATTTTGAGGAGCTCTCATTTGAACGGGTAGCTGATATCTACGAATTCGAAAACCCCGACGGGGTGGTGGTTTCGGTCGGCGGACAGAGGCCGAACAATCTGGCCAAGTCTCTGTCGAAGTATGGCTTGAATATTTATGGCACAACGGCCGACGATATTGATCGTGCGGAAAACCGTAATACATTTTCAAGGCTCTGTGATAAGCTGAATATTGCCCAACCTTACTGGACAGAAGCATCTACATCACAGCAGGCGGTGAAATTCGCCGATAAAATCGGTTATCCGGTACTGATCCGTCCGTCTTATGTTTTGTCGGGAAGCGCGATGCATGTGTGTTTCAGCGAACACGATCTTAAGAAATACATCGGCCGGGCGGTTGTTGTTAATAAAAAATATCCGGTGACCGTTTCCAAATTTTTTCTGAACGCTAAAGAAATCGAGCTTGACGGCGTGGCACAGAATGGCGAGGTGAAAGTGTATGGCGTCGCCGAGCATGTGGAACATGCGGGTGTGCATTCGGGGGATGCGACAATCGTTTATCCGCCTGAGGAAATGTATCTTCGGACGGAAAAAAAAGTAATCGATATCGCAAAGAAATTGGCAAAAGGTCTTGCGATAACCGGCCCCTTCAATATCCAGTTTCTTGCCAGAAATAATAAGGTTTATGTTATTGAAGTCAACCTGCGCGCCTCAAGAAGTTTCCCGTTTATTTCCAAGGCGACTGGGGTAAATTTCGCAGAAGTTGTCGTGGATGCTTTTTTTGGCAAAGCCACAGATTACGAAATAGAATATCCGGAGTATTCGGTTATCAAAAGTCCGCAGTTTTCCTTTGCGAGGCTTGAAGGGGCCGATCCGGTAACAGGAGTGGAAATGGCTTCAACCGGAGAAGTGGCCTGCTTTGGCGATAATTATCATCTGGCGCTTATAAAATCGATACTCGCAACCGGTCTTCGGGTGAAAAGCAGAACGGTATTACTTTCCATCGGCGGAATAGTCAATAAAAAACGCTTTCTTGAGTCGGCGCGCTTATTAAAGGAGCAGGATTTCAGAATATACGCGACAAAAAATACCCACGATTTCTTACGTAAAAACGGTGTCCGGACAACTCTTGTAAATAAGGTGTATGAGCATAAAAAACCAAGTGTAGTCGATGTTATAAACGCGAAAAAAGTTTCGTTGGTAATAAATGTGAGCGATAAGGTTGAGGAGAGTAAAAACATCGATAATCTTATAACGGACGATTACTTAATCAGACGGGCTACTGTAGATGCTAATATACCGCTTTTTACTGATCTTAAGCTGGCGATTTCATTTATCGACGCCTTCTCTCGCTATAGCATGGACGATCTGGAGATTAAATCCTGGAAAGAATATATATTATAAATATTTATGAAAATAATTAAACTACCCGGTCTTATAGATATACACGTTCACCTCCGCGATCCAGGGCAGACGGAAAAGGAGGACTTTACGTCGGGGACGAAAGCGGCTGTTGCGGGCGGATTTACTACTGTTATAGATATGCCAAATAACGCCATGCCGATAACAACGCT
>CAYYYG010000014.1:0-27330 GCA_964476135.1 uncultured Gammaproteobacteria bacterium
CTTAAAAGTGGTGAGTGTGTGACGATTGAAAACAAAGAGATTGAATATGTAGGCGAACTATCAAAAATGAAAATGGTGGCAAAATATGACTGGCAGGTACTTATGAGGGTCAACTAACCGGTAAATTCCTTCATGTTGGCCTTATTTATAAAAAAATTCGTTCCCTGACCGCTTACTATTTTGTAAGAAATTCTTCTGACCATATTTTCAATTATGCGCTCAAGACTACGGATGCCCGGCTCGAATCCAAGCGGGCGCACAATATCCTCCCAAAGAGCCTCATCTATTGTTATCTGGCTGGAGTTCAATCCGACTTCCTTTATGTATTTCGGAAGCACATAAGCTTTTGCGATATTAATCTTGTCCTGGTCGGTGTAAGACGGCATCTGGATTACCTCCATACGGTCAAGAACGGCAGTCGATACGTTGGTCGTATTGTTTCCGGTAGCGACAAATATGACATGCGAAAGGTCGAATGGAAAATCGATGAAATAGTCAACGAAATGGGAGTTCTGTCCCGGATCAAGTATTTCCAGGAGAGCACCCATCACAGCCGGTCGAACGTCGGAGCTTACACGATCCATTTCGTCAAGCAGAATTACCGGGTTGCGGGTTCCCGCATCCTTTAGCGATCGTATGATTATACCTGGCTCTGCCTCCGGAGTAATCTTAACCTGTCCGCGAAGATCACGCGCCGATGCTAAGCCTCCAAACGGAATCCGAATCAGTTTGCGATTAAGAGCATCTGCAATCGATTTGGCGAAGGTGGTTTTACCGGTACCGGCTAAACCGACAAAAAACAAAGTGGGGGCATGAAAAGTTGTGCCCGGCTTCTTTTTCTCAAGAATCAACACCGATAAAAATTCAAGTATCCGCTGTTTTACTTTTTCCAGGCCGAAATGATGTGTGTCGAGTATTCCTTTCGCTTTCGCTATATCTAAAGTATCTTCGGATTCTATTTCCCAAGGAAGACTAGTTATCCAGTCCACATATTTTCTGGTGGTATCAAGCTGGCTTAAATTTCCTCCATACTTTAGGGTGAGTGCGATTCTTTCGATTTGATCCTGTGCTTTTTCGAGCAATTTAGCAGGCATCTTCGCTTGCTGCAACTGTTGTTTTATTTTATTTACCTCCGATAGACCAAACTGATCGATATTATTATTAGCAGAGTTATTATCCACTTGACAAACTACGGCAAATTTATTATAAATACGGAATTGGACGGTGCCGAATCGTCCGAAACATTATAATTTCTAGATAAGTTTATGACAAAAAAATCCAATATTCAACCTCTGTTTGATTATGTACTAGTTAGGCCGGTCGCTCAGAACCAAACTCTCCCTTCAGGTATCGTATTACCAGATACAGCTAAAGAAAAACCACAGATCGGTGAAATTATGGCAGTAGGTGAAGGATCAATAAATGATCAGGGAAAACTTACTCCTATGGTTGTCAAGGTCGGTCAGAAAGTTCTTTATAAAAAATGGGGCGGAAACGAAGTTAAGGTAGGCACAGAAGAATGGCTTCTTATCGAGCAAAAAGATATTATGGCAGTAGTTAATTAACATTATTAATTTAATATTTACAAAATATGGCAAAACAACTTGCATTTGCAGATGATGCCCGGCAAAAACTGGCAGCCGGCGTAAACACGCTTGCCAAAGCCGTTATTACAACTCTTGGACCGCGCGGACGCAATGTCGCTTTAGACCGCAAATGGGGAGCGCCTACAGTAGTTCATGATGGAGTCTCCGTTGCAAAAGAGATTGAACTGGAAGATCCGTTTATGAATATGGGTGCACAACTTGTAAAAGAAGCAGCTTCAAAAACCAGCGATGTTGCAGGCGATGGCACAACAACATCTACATTACTTGCTCAGTCGATTGTTAATTACGGTCTAAAAAACATTACCGCCGGAGCCAATCCTATGATCTTAAAGCGAGGAATCGAAAAAGCGGTTGAGGAAGTCATCGGCCAGATAAAAACCATGCGACGCGTTATCGATCCAAAAAAACCGGAACAGGTAACTCAGGTCGCGACTATTTCCGCCGGCGATGAAAACATCGGCAAAATGATCGCCGATGCTATTATGAAAGTCGGAAAAGACGGGGTCGTAACCGTCGAAGAAGGCAAAGGACTCCAGATGGAAACCGAACATAAGGAAGGTATGGAGTTTGACCGAGGATATGCTTCGCCTTATTTCGTTACCAACAGCGACAGAATGCAGGCGGAAATTGAAGATCCATACATACTTATAACTGATAAAAAGATAACCGCTATTTCCGATCTTCTGCCTTTTCTTGAGAAATTCGTAAAGGTATCCAAAAATCTGGTAATTATTGCCGACGATGTCGAAGGCGAAGCACTCGCAACCCTCGTCGTCAACAAACTGCGAGGCACATTTAATGTGCTGGTCGTTAAAGCACCTGGTTTTGGCGATCGCCGCAAAGCGATGCTTGAAGATATCGCAATTCTTACCGGAGGAACAGTCATATCAGAAGATTTGGGCAAAAAACTTGACTCCGTAGAAGTTACCGACTGTGGACGGGCGGATAAAGTCTGGTCAGATAAAGAAAATACTCGGATTATCGGTGGAAAAGCCACAAACGCCGCCATAAAAGCGAGAGTCGCTCAGATCAAGCGTGAGATTGACGCAACAACCTCAGACTTTGATAAAGAAAAGCTGCAGGAAAGATTAGCCAAACTCTCCGGCGGTGTCATGGTCATAAAAGTCGGAGCCGCAACCGAAGTCGAGATGAAAGACAAAAAAGAAAGAGTCAATGATGCGGTTGCCGCCACGAAAGCCGCATTGGAAGAGGGAATTGTTGCCGGTGGTGGTACAACACTGCTGCAGGCACGCAAGGTCCTTACCGGCCTCAAAGCAAAAATCAAATCCGAAGAAGAAAAAGTCGGCGTCGAGATCGTCTATCAGGCGCTTGGCGAACCGGTAAAAATGCTCGCTATAAACAGCGGTATTGATCCGGGTCGAGTATTAAGCGAAATTGAAAGAGCGAAAGATGTTGATTTCGGATTCGATGCGATAACTCTCGAATTCGGTTCGATGTATAAAAGAGGAATTATCGATCCGGCAAAAGTGGTGCGCTCCGCACTTGAGAACGCAGCCTCAATTGCCATGATGATTCTTACGACCGAAGCTTTAGTTACCGACATCCCGAAAAAAGAAGAACCGGCAGCAGGTGGCGCCGGACAGATGCCGATGGGTTATTAATACCCTGAGGTATAAAAAAATCGCCCCGACTTATGCCGGGGCGATTTTTTTTGGTATAATGTTAAGATAATTTTGTGCATGCGCCCATAGCTCAGAGGTAGAGCGCCATTCTTATAAAATGGATGCCCTTGGTTCGATTCCAAGTGGGCGCACCCATGTTGAGAAAAGCTTCAATTAAAGACATATCTGCGGTAAAAGAATTGATAGAATGGGGAGCAAGTGTCGGCAAGGTACTTCCCCGCTCCATCGACGAGCTAAGATTAGTTATCGACTCTTTTTATGTTTTTACTGATAGGTCAAAAATCATAGGCTGCTGCAGTCTGGAAATTTATAGCAAGAAGCTCGCCGAAGTCCGATCGTTAGTTGTAAAATCAGGCTATCAAAACAAGGGCATTGGAAGAAAACTTGTTGAAGCATGCCTGGAAGAAGCTAAAGGAAAACAAATTTATGAAATACTGACGATAACCGATAAAGACTCCTTTTTCGGAAAATTGGGTTTTAATACCTGCCTTAACGGCCAGTATGCAATGTTTGTCAGACCATAGAGACGGCCTTCTCGATCCTTTTCACGGATTCTTCTTTTCCCAAAATTTCCATAGACTCATTCAATGGCGGTGAAATTTTTTTACCTGATATAACAACTCTCAAAATCATAAAAAACAGACTGTTTTTGATATTATTCTTTTTTGCACAGTCCAGCATCGCCTGACCTATATTTACAGCCGACCACTCAGCAATTCCGGAAAGAGCGTCTCTTATTACCAGTAACAAATCCTTATGTGTCGACAAGTCGATTTCGTACCCTAATGGAGCACTGAATAAAAACTCACATAGTGGCTTATAGTCTGAAAGTTTACGAATCCGTTCGCGTACAAGCGGGATCGTTTTGGCTATAATATCTTTAGGCAAAGAGTTTGAATAATAACTGCTTATCCGCAACGACAGCTCCTCCTCTTTCAAAGCCATTATATATTGACCATTCATCCACTCAAGCTTGTTAAGATCGAATATCGGACCGACCGGTTTCACATCTTTAAGATCGAACAATTTCATAAACTCCTCGAGAGAAAAAATATCTTTTCCTTCCGGATGGCTCCATCCCATAAGCGACATATAGTTCAAAATCGCCTCCGGTAAAAAGCCTTGCTCCTTATACCAGGCAACGCTCGTATGTCCGTGTCTTTTGGAAAATTTGGACTTATCCGGATTACGAAGTATTGGCGTATGGAAAAAAACAGGCATTTCCCAGTTGAAGTACTGATATAAAAGCACATGCTTTGGACCCGAAGGAATCCATTCCTCTCCACGGACCACATTGGTTATTTTCATCAGATGATCATCAACGACAACCGCAAGGTGATAGGTCGGAAATCCATCGGACTTAAGAAGCACCTGATCATCAATCATGTCGGAATCGAATTCTATACTTCCACGAATAAGATCGCTCATCACTATCTTGGTTTTCTCCGGCACTTTTAAACGAATCACCCACGGTGTGCCCGAATTTTTCTTCTCTACCGCTTCTTCTTTAAGCAAAGATCGACAAAACTTATCATACATCGGCGGCAATTTTTGCGCCTGCTTTTCTTTTCTTATACTCTCCAGTCTATCCTTGGAACAAAAACAATAATAAGCATGCCCCTCCGAAACCAACTTTTCCGCATACTCTTTGTATATGTGCAACCTGTCGGATTGACGATAAGGACCGAATTCGCCACCTGAACGGGTACTCTCATCCTCCTTTAAGCCAAACCAGTCCAGGGCTTCAAAAATCGCCTGTTCCGCACCATCAACTACCCTGGCTTTATCCGTATCTTCAATACGCACTACAAACCTGCCTTGATTCTTTCTGGCGTAAGCGTAATCAAAAAGCGCTTGATATATCGTGCCGATATGCGGGAAACCGGTTGGAGACGGAGCTATGCGTGTACGTATCATATGGAATATTATATAATATGCTTAATGGAATATAAGGATTTGTTCCACTACTGCCCGAAATGCAAATCGTCGATAAAAGTCACAGATAACCGACATTTTATATGCTCCAAATGTGATTTTGATTTCTACGCAAATCCGGCGCCATGCAATGCGGCTATAGTTTGTGACGCCGAAAATCGGGTACTTCTTGTAAAAAGAAAGTTTGAGCCGATGAAGGGCTACTGGGATTTACCGGGAGGATTTATCGAATTCGGTGAAAGCGTCGAAGAATCGTTAAGAAGGGAACTCCGTGAAGAATTAGGGGTAGAAATTGGTGATATAAAATACTTTTCTTCTTTTCCTGACCGCTACCAGTTTAGTAACTTGAACTACCACACATTAGGACTCGTCTATTCGGCAAAATATGAGGGACAAAAATTAGTACCCGCCGATGATGTTACCGAGACTCGGTTTTTCAAATCGGAGGACATACCATTTCAAATGATCGCATTTCCTTCTGTAGCCAAAGCCATCAAACTGCTCCTCTCATCTTCTCTTCATCAATCTGTATCCGCCTAAAATACCAAACAACAAAGGTAATAACAGCATGTTGGCATACTTGAATAAATCTTTATTCTGCTCGCTCATATCGGGAATCGGGTAAAATTGTACCGCCCTCTGACTCATGCCCGAAAGCTCACCGCCGGCTGCCATTTCGGAGAGGGAATTAACAACAAATGCCGCATTACCCGAGCTTCTCGACAGATACTGGGATAAAATGAATCTGGAAGTCGAAATGACAACTATTTTTCCTTTATTTTTATTAACAGACTGCGCGGTAATGGTAAAATCCTTCAGGTCATTGGGGTTTGGTTCTTTTATAGACTCTGGTGTCAGAGTGTATGTCTTAGATTGCTCCCATGACCGAGAAGTAGATTTAACAAGTGACTTTACATCGTAGCCGTCTTTTTTGATAATGTTTATCGAAGATACCCAAGGATATGTTAGCTGAGTTATGTTCGAAAAATAAGACGATTGGTTGTCGAAAGCATTGGTTTTGAGCCAATAAGGATAAGGCGCCATGAATGAAATCGTCGAGTTGCCAAAATTCACTAGTTCGGAACTGGTCGATAGAATAAGATTATCCGAAACACTGATACCATAATCATCGATCAACTTCGAAAGTCCGCTCCCGCTAGGCTGCGTTGAGAGGTCATCCATTACCCAGACTCCGTCAAGAAATATTACCGCATTACCTTTATTATTAAGATAATCTTTTATTAATTTTATCTCCGGCTCCGAATATTGCTTCTGTCTGTTGTCAAAAACCATAAGCGCCCCGTATGATTTATCGATATTTTTTATACCGGAAGCCGTCGATATATCGACGTAATCTACCATAAATTGCCGCTCAAGAAGTGCTTTAATCGGCCCAATCTGATCTTCCTGCGGAGAAAATGAAGGCTCATACCCAATAATACCTACCTTAGCAAGATTCTTTTTTGTCATTTTATAAATTGCCGAAGTAATGTTGTATTCAAGGTTTTCTATGTTGGTTACCTGAGGAATCGTCTCCTTTTTATCAGCATAGGAAATTAATACGCCAAATTGGGCCGACGTTACAGCGTACTTATCTTTTTCAATTTGTGAAAATTGCAGTTCCGGTATATTTGCTTGAGCTGCCTCGTTTTTTGCGTTTTCATCTTTTTTGGGATCGAGGACTCTCAAATTGAGTTTGGATCCGCCAAATTTTTTATACTCATTCAATAAATCTATAACGTCTGTTTTTAAGGGAGCAAGCTGATTTGGTAACTCTGATGAAACAAAAAACTTTATTGTTACCACATCGTCGAGATTCGAGAGTATCTTTTTAGTGGACTGAGAAAGTGTGTATGCGTTTCCATACGATAGATCATATCTTAGAGAAAGAAAGGAAACCATAAGATTGCCCGTAAAAAAAACAAAGAGAGCTAATGCGGCAATTAACTTCCTGTCTTTTCCAGCAAGATTGAAAAATCTGATCAGATTCAGATTACCCAATCTTTTTAACAAATTAAATATTTTCATAATTTTCGTCAACTTCGTTTTTCAAGATCGATAATTGTAAGAAAAATTCCTAAACTTATCAGACTGACAAAATAGAATATTGACCTGATGTCAAGTATTCCTTTTGTAAAATTCTGCAGATGATAAACCGGACTGTATAAATTGGCATTATCTATAATAAATTTCGGCAATGACGATGCGGCAAAGTCAGTCGATAGAATAACAAGAAAAAATATTACAATAACCGAAGATAAGAAAGCTACAACCTGATTTTTAGTAAATGCGGAAAACAACATCGAGATTGCAGCGAACGAAGAACCCATTAGCACAGCACCTAAATACGCTACTATTATTTCAGGAATATATAACCCCGCAATATAAGTTAAAGATACTGGCAGAGCAAATGTAAGCAAAAGTCCGATGCTAATTAAGGTGACAAGAGAGAAAAATTTAGCGAGGATTATTTGCGATTCCGAAACAGGAAGTGATAGTAGTGATTCTATGGTGTTTGTACGCTTTTCCTCAGAAACGATTCTCATGCTAATAGCAGGCACAAATACCATAAATAGCCATGGTAATAAGTTAAAGAAAGGTTTCATCGAAGCCGACCCGAACAAAAAGATATCTTTTACGAACAAAAAATTAGCAAATACGGCAAACAACGTAACTACTATATAACCAATAGGATTATTTGCATAATATGAAATTTCTTTCTTATATAGACTAAACATATTTATTCATTATTTGCTAAACGATTCCTCCGAATGCTTTTTTACTAATTTCTTGAACAATTCCTCGACTGAACCGCGACCTTCAGGCTTTAAACCATCATAAACTATTTCGCCCTTATCAATAATAACCAATCTGTTTGCGATATCCTCAACTTCCGATAATATGTGGGTTGAAAAAATAATAGTTTTTTTTGTTGCAATTTTTTTTATAAATAACCTTATCCTATCCTGTTCGATCGGATCCAAACCTGACGTTGGCTCATCAAGCACTAAAATTTCCGGGTCGCCGATTAACGCTGCAGCAAGACCCACGCGCTGCTTATAACCTCTTGATAAAGTCTCAATCTTGGTTTTAAGCACGTCGCTTAATCCAATTTCTTCTGCTAAAACAGAAACTTCATTCGACGGAATTTTTTTAACTTCGCACACAAATTTCAGATATTCCTCAACTTTCATTTCCTGATACAACGGATTATTTTCAGGCAAATAACCTATTTTTCTCAATATTCTGATTCTGTCAACGACAGGATCCAAGCCCTGCACGGTTATCCGACCCGAAGTAACATGAAGATAACCCAATATCATCCTCATTGTCGTAGTTTTACCGGCTCCGTTCGGGCCTAAAAAACCGATTATGTCTCCACCCGACGCTTGCAGCGATATTTTCTTTACGGCTGTTTTTGAGCCAAATTTTTTTGTTACCGAAGTAAGAGAAATCATATATAAATAGAATGAATTTTATTTTATATCAAATTTTCAAAATAAACGCAAGGTTATTTATAAAAAAATAATATATCAAAACGGTTCATACCCAAAATAAATACTTGACATTATATTTATTTTTATCTAAGATGGATTTAATTACAAATTCCAATGATGTAATGGAAAATAATGCATCCTCTGGAGGAAAACAAAAAAGCAAGTTTCTGTTGCTTGCATCGGTTTTGCTTTTCCTCTTAATTGTTCTTCTCGTCATTATTATTTCCCAACGTAATAATCAGCCAGGTAATGTGACACAGCTTCAGCCTACACCTGCAACATCGCAGCCTACGCCCCCAGTAAAGGACGTGGCCGCAAGCGCTATTCAAGCGCCGCAAGTGTCGTTTGGAGCGTGGACTGGGTTACAGGCCACAGCCACATTCCCCACCTCGGCTTCCGTGTATTCGTTCAAAACGAACTACACTTTTGATGAAGCCAAGACCATGCTCAATAAGCTTGGTTTTAAGGCAGACATCGAAACACAATCCAATGCGGTTGTGGGTTATTACTCAGACGACTCTGGGAAAAATATTGCTCTTGCCGCAGTCGACCTGACAAACGGCAATATGGCATATAATTCTACCGATGGAATTAAACTGCCTGCTGGCGCCACCCTTGAAGCGAAAGCTCTTGCGCTTCTAAAAACCGTTGGTCTTTATGACAACACAATGGTAGCCGGTGCACAATATAAAAGTAAAAAACATCCAGGGAAAACTTTTATAGAGATTCACCGAAGCTGGGACAAGCTCGGCTTGCCCGTTCTTAACCCAGTTGGTTTAATGAATATTCCTGAAAACAGGAAATTAGCCAACGCTACGCTTCAATCTGTTAACGCGAATAATCCTGTAGACTCAGATATATTTGCAACATCTGATAGTTCTGACGGCAAAGCCAGAAGCGATGACTTCAATACCATCGTTCTTGCAGTATCTGATGCTGATCAGAAAGTAACACTGATTAAGTCAAATATCAGACCGTTACAGACAGCGGCCCCGACAACAACATCGCTCATAAGCTACGACGATGCTGTTGCTATGCTTAAGTCGGGTTCATATGAGTTTATTTATACGTCGCCGACTGGTGGTGGTTCGGGAATGCCTTGGGAAACCGTTTTTCCACAAAACAAAGCCGAAGCCCAAACAGCTGTCGTAAGCGAATCGATGGTTGCTTATCTTGAAAGTCATCCATCAAGCGCCCAGGACATGATGAAGCCCTACTATATATTCCGTGGAACAGCACAGCTCACTAGCGGATATATGGCTTCATTCGTCGCAGCCGTGCCGGCAACAAATAAGACCGTCGGAAGAAGTCTTATACCTGTTGCACATGCACAGCAAGATGAAAGAGGTCAGCAGCAGGGATCATTTGATCTGAACAACACACAAAATCCTCAGACAAATAATCCTCTTACACCAACCGCTGTACCTCCGATTCAGACAGGCTCACCTTTGCCTCCAGCCGCTGGTGACCAAAGCGTATGTGAACCTCCAGTAACCGCTATGAATCCGATAATTAACTATGGAGGCACATATTTCGGCTACACTCTGAGACCGGGCCGCGACACTTATGAATGGTACTACATCCCAACAGCAGGTAATGTCGCTGTAGATTCTGTAGTCATAACCAATCTGCAGACGCTGGTCAACCAGCTTCAGGCAGCTCTTAATGGTCAGACATTTACAGAGCCGGTAACCCAGCCTGCAACACAGACACAGCAAGGCGTAACACCCACAATTTATGAAACAAATTTGGGTGATTCGGGTCAGAAACAAAGCACTTTTGAAGTACCTACAGTTGCGCAGCCAACATTCGCTCCAGTAGCGGTACAGAATAGTGAGTTTGTTATCCGTAAATTCAAGAAGATTGAAGGCGACATTCAGGAACAGGTTGACTACTGTCCGATCCGTTTAACCGGAAGTTCGCCGTCCTTGTTCGTCTATGCTCCAGAAGGTTCTCAGGTTTCAGTACAGCCGGGAGCAAAGCTTACCTATAGTGATCCGTTTATCAAGAGTGGCGATTCCTGGAATGTGAGTACAATTTCCAACGGTGCCCTTAAGGTTAACGGTGTCGAAAGAGGTTACGCTTACTATGAATATAGAGGCGCATCCTTCAGTAAGCCAGAAGCAGGATGGGTTGTGAACAAAGGTAAATTGAATGAATTTGTTCAAACCGTCTTGGTATCCGGACTTGGATTAAATGCTAAGGAAGCGGAGAGAGCAGTTTTCGAGCTCAAGCACGCTGCAGGAGCTGTAACCGGTAACACCTTATTCGTCGGATTGATCGACAAATCTGAAGTTGCCAAGAATTTACCTCTTGCAATCTCACCGCAGCCCGCAGTGGTTTACCGCTATCACTTCTATGTTTCCGAGGCCGCTGGACAGAACCCAGTAGCTCCTAAACTTGAGGCGATATCGAGAAAACCATTTATGGTTGTTGAGTTAGGTTCTTACTCAGTAAAGTAAAAGATAGAAGTCTGCCCTGCCCCGTAGTAAAACGGGGCAGGGTTTACGTTTTCATGAATACCCAAAAAAAAGGAAAAAAAAAATTTATCTCATAATCTTTAGTCTGCTTTTGGCACTTGTAGTACTTGTTATCGTCGACTCCCTAACAAAAAAAGTCACACAGAACACCGTTCAAGAGAAAGCAAAAGTTACTCCAACTCTCTTTGAAAATAAAGACCCATACTCATTTGAAATGGGAACAGCCAATGATAATAACCTCCATGCAGAAAAAATTACCGAAACAATAAAAAATCTTTCCTCAAGTAATCTATTTCCTAGAGCTAAATTTGAGAAGTGGTACGGATTTGCGGAAATACAGGTACCCGTCGCGAGAAACAAATATTTTTTTAAGACAAACTACAGTATCGACGATGTTAGACCACTGGCAAATACGCTGTCAGCATCGGGAAAAATTAAAAAATACGGCAATACAGTGTTAGCAAGTACTATCGGTGAGAAAGGCCAGCTGGGAGCAATGCTGTTTTTTGAAACCAATACTGGATATTTCCATTTTACTGCATACCCTGGAGTTGATATGCCTGATAAAGATTTAGATATAGACGCAAGAATATATGCGCTTCTAAAAAAACTCGACATATACGACCAGTCGATGCAAATAACCGCCGCATACAAAAAAAAGTCATTCGAGGGAAGCAAATTTTATGAAATAAAAAGAAATTGGGCACTAATTGGCTTGCCTATTTATAATCCGGTGGGACTTCTCAACATACGAGAAAATACAAAAATCAGCGAATTAGGATTTAATAGCAATTCGACACTATCAAATATAAATGATGACATTAGTGAAACGTCGGATCTAACCGAAGGCATAGAAAGGCGTGCAGACTTTAATACCATCACGATACAAATTTCTGAAAAAAATAATAAAGTTATTTCAATTATTTCCAATATCAGGAAAATTGCCAGTAAATCGGAAGATGCGCTGATTGTCCCCTACAAGGAGGCTATATCGATATTACAGAACGACGATAGTCAGTTTATACTAGCATCACCCGGAGGTGAGGGTAAAGAAGTGCCTTGGGAAAAAATATACCCGAATCAAATGGCCGAAGCGGAAATTGCCGAAGTTACTGAATCAGCACTTGCATACTTAGAAAACTCACCCGGAATTTCGCAATCTACCCTCGAGCCCTTTTATATTTTTCGTGGCAAAGCTAACTTAAAAAGCGGCTATTTGACTGATTTTATCGCAATTCAACCCGCAACAAAACAACCACTAAAAAATACCGGGATCTTGCCCTTCCGACTGATCCCTCAAGTGCAGGCGCAAGATACGACCCAAAAACAAGGAGCTATCGATCTGATTACTGCCACACCGAATCTTACACCGACACCAGTTGTTAATTTTGCTCTTCCAAACTGTTTTCCTCTAGCAACGGAACTCAACCCGAGTTACGAGTTAAGATCCTACAGTCCGCCCAATAACGGGATATCACAGAATGTAACTTTCGGATTCAGTCATAAAGCGCTTATCAATGGTCAAGTCACCTACAGTCGCAAGGGATGGTGGTATATGATTCCGGCGCCTAACTCCGATGTTAATATCCTTCGTTACGATGTTGACAAAGTTCTTCTCGCCATAAAATCGATCACCGGCAGGCGTGATTTTCGTGCTTTTCTAAATGTGTTAGGACAAGGAATCTATCCGGACTTTCAGATTACAGGAGCAAGCTGCCCGATAAGAATAACCGGAGAGTCGCCGACAATTTTTATTTACGCTCCAACTGGCTCAATACTAGACATTTTCCCGCCGAATAGCATCATATACGCTGACCCCCCGACCACCGCAAGTGCAAAATGGCGTGTTAAAATGCAGGCTGATGGGACATTTCTTGTGAATGATACCAATACCAGAAGCTATCTATATTATGAATACCCTTCATCCATAAAACTGCAGCGGCCAAATTTCGGCTGGAACATCGATAAAAATAATATCGAAGGCTTCGCAAAGCAGACACTGGCTAAATTGTTCGGTTTTTCAAAAAATGAAACAGAAAGACTGATCTTCGAGTTGAATCATGCTTCATCCTCGGTCGATAAAGATAAAATTTTTGTAGGTATAATTAATGATGAAGAGATAAAAAACAGGCTTAATCTAAAAATCAGTTCTGAAAATGGCGGATTTGTAGTAAATAGGATACATTTATATGTCGGAAAACTCAATGAAGAACCAGTGATGCCACCCGCAATCAAACCGATTGTACGTCACGAAAAATTAGTATTGGAGATTGGTGCCTGGAGCGAAAATGATTAAACATAATAAAAAAAAGAACTCATCATCCGTGGGCAGACTAACGGCATTAGTGGTCCTTTTTATCTTAGTCGCAGCTTTTGCCGTACATACGGGACTGAAAAATAAGGCCGAACTCAATAATCATCGAGAGATCCTGACAACCGAAACTTTTGAATTAAAGCAAATCAAAACGGAAAACGGCGATCAATCTATACCACCTGGCATTAATTCTATCTCAGGGGCAGCTTTTTTCCCGTCGGCAAAATTCGCCTCCTGGCGCGGTTTCCATGAAATCCGTATACCTACTTCATACAAAACATACAGTCTTGAAGCTAATATCTCAGATAAACAGGTAAGAAATGTCATCAGTTATTTATCGAAAGGCGCCGAAGTTAAAAAGAACGGCTTCATTTATTTAGCATACACTGCTGATAAAACAAACAAGTCTGGATCGATAATATTATTCGACGCCAAGACTGGGCAATTTTCTTACCGATCTACAAATGGTATAAAAATAATTTCTGCAAAATCAGATTCATCAACCTTGATTAATGAGTTCATAAAACATCTCGGTATTACCGATGAGACTATTAAAATCACAGCTACATATAAAAGAAAATCAGCACCCGGAAATATATTTTATGAGATAAAACGCGACTGGAAACTTGCAGGTCTTCCTATACTTAACCCGATAGGTCTGCTTAATCTTGAAGATACCCGAAAAATAAAAGATCTTTCATTCGCACCCGACCATAACACTTCCCCAAAAGACAACGACATCTACTCCACTTCCGATAATTCAGATAATCTGGCAAGAAAAGCGGATTTTAATACGATGACAATAGAACTTTCCGAAAAGGACCAGAAAATCGTCAGTGCATACTCGACTTTAAGACGTCTAACCTCTGCTGAAACTATATCAGACATCATTTCATACAAAGAGGCGACGGAAAAACTGATAAAAGGCAAGGATGCGACAATCTTTACCTCGCCCGCCGGTGAAGGATTCGGAACTCCCTGGGAAAAAATTTATCCAGGAAAAATGGCCGAGTCAAAAATGGCCGAGGTGACCGATTCTGCGCTTGCATACCTTGAACAAATGCCCGGAATTGACCAGCAGAAACTCGAGCCATACTACATTTTTCGCGGAAAAGCCACACTCACGAGCGGATACGATACTTATTTTGTCGCATTGGTTCCTGCCAATAAAAATCACGATCCGATGTCGCAAAAATGGTTCGACTACAAATTTTTTCCTATCGCAAACGCCCAACAATACGCTCCTTCGCAAAAACAAGGTACATTCACACTAACCGAAGCCACTCCCGACCCGTTTCCTCCTACACCAACTCCGAATTATACAGAAACATGCATCCCGAAAATTGAAGACCTGAACCCGCGCTCAACGATCCAGTCATCAAACGGTTCCGATGTCCTCACAGTCGGCAGAAGTCATATTGCAGTGGTCATGAATAAGGTGCAGATAAGCAGACGCGGCTGGTGGTATTTTACGCCGGCACCCAATTCCAGTGATGCTATCCTACAAAGCGATTACACTAAGGCTTTAATACTTATTCAGTCGGTCACCAATCAGACCGATTTTCGCCGCTTTCAAGATACTCGATACAACCCCCCCGGGCCGATGGGTGTACTGATAGATTATCAGAGACAGGGAGCCGACTGCCCCATCCGTATAACCGGAGAGTCCCCAACGATCTTTGTTTATGCTCCAGCCGGATCAAAACTTGCGATAAATCCGGTTAATAAAATTACCTATTCCGATCCGGCACTAAACCATGCTTATTCCTGGAATGTTGCGGTCGATTACAACGGCGGACTATTGATCGACAACTCATATCTCAGAGATTATTTATATTATGAGTATGATCCGGCGATCAAATTTAGCAGGCCAAAAGAAGGCTGGCGGATTAGTAGATCAGATACTTCACGCTTTGCTAATCAGTTAGCCGCCGAACTTGGACTTAACCGATTAGAAACAACCAGATTGAAATTCGAACTTTTTCAGGGTGCCAATCAGGTAAAGGCGGAAGAATTATTTGTCGGTATAATCGACAAATCGGAAATCGATAATTATCTGCCGCTTAATATTTCGCGAAACGATTTTGCTCTAACTCGCCTGCATTTCTACGTCGACCACTATAAAAAGACTGATAAGATCGATGATACGAAGCTAAAAAAAATAATACGAGGAAATAAAATGATTCTTGAAATCGGCAGTTACAGCCCTTAATTACTCCAATAAATCCGGACGACGCCTGATTGTTTCTTCAAAAGCCATCTTCAATCTCCATTCGCTGATTTTTTTATGGTCACCCGATAAAAGTATCGATGGTACTTTCGCGCCGTTATATTCTTCCGGCCTTGTATAGTGTGGATATTCTATCAGCCGAACTTCAGCAATTCCTTTCTCAATCAGCCGCTCAATAAGCTCATTTTCACCGACTGCCTTTTTCAACTCCTGCAAAGATACAATCGAATGACTTTCCTCGATAGTGGCCGACTCTTTTTTCAAAACTCCAGGCAATAGTCTGACTACTGAGTCGATAATAGCCGCGGCAGTAATTTCTCCGCCGGTCATGACAAAATCACCGAGCGAAATCTCCTCATCTGCCAGATCCCTTATTCTCTCATCGTAACCCTCATAGTGACCAGCGATGATAACAATCTGCTTTTCCTCAGCTAATTTTTCTGCTTTGCCTTGATCGAACAATTGACCTTTGGGAGTGGTGAGCAGCACTTTAGACTCGGTGCTTTTAACTTTCGCAAGCGCGCGCCCGATAACATCAACCTTCATCACCATTCCCGCGCCTCCGCCATACGGGCGGTCATCGACAGTGCCATACGAATCCGCTGCAAAATCACGAAGATTTATTATTTCTATCGTAACACTTCCCTTCTCAACGGCTCTTTTAACGATGCTTTCGCCGATAAAAGAATTGATCATTTCAGGAAAGAGCGTTATGACGGTTATTTTCATACCGATATTATATACTTTCTTACATGAAACGTGTACTTCTTGCCGCAATCAGACTATACCAGCACACATCATTTCTCCACACACAAATTTTTAAGATTTTATTTATGACCGACTCAGTATGCCGCTATCATCCGACTTGCTCCGATTACTCCTATGCGGCCATAGAAAAATACGGCGCATTAAAGGGCTCATGGATCGGGCTGAAACGGATCGTTCGCTGCCACCCCTGGTCAAAGGGTGGACTTGATCCCTTGAAATAACTACTTGCAATTTTATAGACTAAATTGGTATAATTTTAGCACTTATCTAAGTTAATTGCTAATAATATGCAAATGAACTATCAGCCGCCAGAAGATCAGGGAAATCCTCTGGAAAAATATACCGTTAACCTAACGAAATCCGCTAAGTCGGGCAAAATTGACCCGATCATCGGCCGCGATGAGGAGATCCGCCGAGTAATTCAGATTCTTTCAAGAAGATCAAAAAACAATCCTGTCCTCCTGGGCGATCCGGGAGTCGGCAAAACCGCAATCGTCGAAGGACTCGCACAACGGATAATCGACGGCGATGTGCCCGATACGCTTAAGAATAAAGAATTACTCTCTCTTGACCTTGCTGGCATGCTTGCCGGTGCCGCCTACCGTGGAGAATTCGAACAACGCCTCAAAAAAACTCTTGAAGCAATCGAAAAAAGTGAAGGAAAATATATATTATTTATAGACGAGCTGCATACGATAGTGGGTGCCGGCGGCGCCGAGGGTGCAGTTGATGCGAGCAATATGCTTAAGCCTGCCTTGGCCCGCGGATTACTCCATGCAATCGGAGCAACCACAATCCGCGAATACCGCCAATATATAGAAAAAGACCCGGCACTTGAGCGGCGCTTCCAGCCAGTTTATATCGAAGAGCCCGATGCGGAAAACTCAATTGCCATTCTTCGCGGCATCAAAGAAAAATACGAAGTCCATCATGGGATCAAAATTTCCGACGATGCGCTGATTGCGGCCGTGAACCTGTCTTTAAGATATATTACCGACCGCTACTTGCCCGATAAAGCGATCGACCTGGTCGACGAAGCGGCCGCCTCGGCAAAAATCGAAATCGACTCGATGCCGACGGAACTCGATAAGATAAAACGTCGCATAATACAACTCGACATCGAACTTGCTGCCCTGAAACGCGAAAAAGATCTCGATGAACGAAAAACCGCACTCGAAACCGAAAGAAAAGAACTGCATACCAAATTCGAAGAACTGCAAAAAAAATGGGCCGCAGAAAAATAAATAATCTCCAAGCTCTCAAGCTACATTGTAAAAATCGACCAGCTAAAGGCCGAGCTTGAAAAGGCTGAGCGTGACGTGATGCTTGAAAAAGCGGCGGAGCTTAAATATGGCAAAATCCCGGAAATAGAAAAACAGGTCAAAGAGCTGGAAAAAAAATGGAACGCGATTCCAGCGGAAAACCGCCTGCTTAAAGAACAGGTAAACGAAGAAGATATCGCCCGCATAGTCGCACGTTGGACGGGTATTCCGGCAACACGGCTTCTAACCTCAGAAAGCGAAAAACTCAAAAATCTAGACAAACAAATGATGGAGCGGGTAATCGGCCAAGACCACGCGATTAAAAAAATCGCCAACGCCATCCGCCGTACCCGAGCAGGTCTTGGGGAAGAACAAAAACCGATCGGCTCTTTTCTGTTTCTTGGACCAACGGGCGTTGGAAAAACTGAAACCGCAAAAGCATTGGCCGGGGTATTGTTTAACGATGATAAGCTCATGGTGAGGATCGACATGAGCGAATACCAGGAGGCGCATACCGTAGCTCGCCTAATCGGCGCTCCGCCCGGATATGTAGGATACGAAGAGGGCGGCCAACTGACGGAAGCAGTAAGAAGAAAACCATATTCTGTTATTTTGTTTGACGAAATAGAGAAAGCCCATCCTCAGGTATTTAATATATTTTTACAGATACTTGATGACGGACGCCTCACGGACGGCCGTGGTCGCACGGTGAACTTCAAAAATGCCGTACTAATAATGACTTCAAACTTAGGGAGTGAAATATACCGTGAAGAATCAGACGCCGAAAAAAGACAGGTAAAAATATTGGAGAAAGTGCGCGGATTTTTCCGGCCGGAATTTGTCAATCGTTTAGATTCCATAATAACCTTCAACAGCCTGAATGAGGCCATGATCGAAAAGATAATAGATATCCAAATTCACAATTTGGAAGAACGACTAAAAAAGCAACACCTTCATCTTGAAGTGACAGCGGCAATGAAGCGCTATCTGAAATCCACCGGATTCGATGAGGCGTATGGAGCCCGACCGCTTAAGCGAATAATGGAAGAATCGATAATTGATGAGGCAGCACTCAAAATTATTGAGGGACACATAAAATCAGGTGATACTGTTGTTGCCGACTACAAACAAAACAAGGTACAGATCAATGTGAAAAAACCTAACTAAAACGCTACACTAATCTAATGAAATGGATTAGCAGAATACTGATTTTAGTTATATTATGGTTCACTTTCTGTCTGGTATTCACGGCGAGCGGGGATTTTAATCAAGATCTTGGACGGCACATAAAACTGGGTGAAATAATCCTTAATGATCTTAAAATCCCAAAAACAAATACATTCTCATACACTCACCCTCAATTTCCTTTTTCCAACCATCATTGGCTTTCCGAAGTTATCTATTACCTTATAGCAACAGCGTTCGGAAAATCTGTCCTACTATATCTTAAAGTTATGCTGATATTGACTTCAGCATACTTGGTTATAAAAACAGCGGTAAAAAAATCCGGATCTACCATACTTAGCGTTTTAAGTTTCCTTATGGTATCTCCTCTCCTGCTCGAAAGATCGGATATTCGTCCGGAGATGTTTGGATACCTCTTTTTTTCTATTTCTTTAAGCCTAATGTTCGGTTACCCGAAGAACAAAAAATTCATAGTCTTGTTAATTCCGGTTATGATTGCCTGGATAAACATCCATATCACATTTATATTCGGAATTTTTATTCTCGCCCTGTTTGCAGTAAAAATTGCCATACCTAAACTATTAAGCAAACAAAAAGATTTTGACAAAAAAAGTATGATATTAGTATTTGCGGCTATATTGTCTGCTGTAATTAACCCTAACGGAATATATGGGATGACATACCCTCTCAACATCTTCAAAAACTACGGCTACACAATAGTTGAAAACCAGTCTCTTTTTTTTCTTAATGGTCTAATGTTTAACCCGACAATACGCTGGTTTACAACAATCACGCCGGTTATCGTAGTTGCTTTCGCACTGCTTCTCTGGAAAAAAAAACTGACTGAATCGATAGTTCTCACTGTTTTTTTTATAGCGACAATCTATCAGATACGACACATGCCTTTTTTTATCTGGGCTTCCGTGATCCCGCTCAGCATGGCATATACAAGCATTGTTCCCAAAAAAATCATAACAAAACAAAACCGCCTCCTGTCAGGCATCTTTCTTACCTGCATAATAATTACGCTTTCCTTGTTTTTTCTCACCAACGGTTACGCACGCACTTTCGACAAATCTGCGGTTTTCGGACAAAAGGTTGAAGAAGATGGAAAAGGCGCGGCAGACTTTATGCTTAAACACAATCTGAAAGGAAATATTTTCAATAATTTCGACATTGGAGGATATGCGATCTATCGTTTATATCCTAAATACAAAGTGTTTGTAGATAATCGGCCTGAAGCATACCCGGCTGCATTTTTTACAGACACTTATATTCCAATGCAATACGATCCGGAGCTTCGAAAAAAAGTGTTTGATGAGTACGATATTAATACGATCTTTTTCTCCCATACTGACCAAACTCCTTGGGCGAATGAATTTTTAGCCTCGATAGCGGCTGACAAAGAATGGAAACTTGTTTACCTCGATAATTCAATGATGATTATGTCGCGCGGAACAACTCTACCCGACGTGAGAAACAATGATGCTTATCTTGAAACTCGACTCGAAGAATCCAAATATTACCTGGATAAGCTCAAACTTTCCCGGGCGCTCAGCATATTCGGAAAATCTCAGCTTGCGACGACAGCATATGAGCAGGCGAAAGCGGATAATCCGGATTCCTGCGCCCTGAACAGAGGTAATCACGAAAGATACAAAAACAGCCCTTTAGCAAAAGAGGCCGAACAGATCAAACAGAATTACTGGTACTGTTTTTAGAGTCCGTTCCACCGATATAATGACAAGTCGACCTTGTCGGCAACAACACTGATTCCATCTTCAATCATGCGTCGTCTCTGCTCCGAAATTCCGCCCGCCCCAAAGCCATGCGATAATCGACCGTCGGCGAATACGACACGAAAACACGGAGTGCCGTCTGGGTCAGGGTTGCGGTGCAAAATCTGACCAACCAGCCGCGCCGATTTGATATTCAACGATTTGGCAATCTGGCCATAAGTGACAACTTTGCCTTTTGGGATTGAACGTAAATATGAATAAAGTTTATCTTTATATTTTTCCATAGATATATTATTGCGGATCGTGAAGATGTGATTTTTTTACGACTTGGGATTCCCCACGGTGGTATGAGGGGAGGGTTCCCACGGAGTTAAAAAAATCATATCGAGCGATCCTAAAAACGCATTAATTACATCAAAAACTTACCTGCTGCGTAAATCATTTTCTGGCTTCCATCGATCATGGTCGCCTCAATCGTCCTATCGTTTGTCGCGATAATATCGCAATGCTCCGGTGATTCGTTGAAGCCAAGCGACTCCCATTCTGCCTCACCTACATTTTTCGGATCACCGGCGTAACAGTCATGATATGACGATCCCAAAGCAATATGCGTATTACCCCACTTACCACCAAAATTTTCATCGAACAAAGTATCCGCCATGAATTTATCTATTTTGGAAAAACGAATATCGGTCAAGGAAAACTCACCGATTTTATCGGCATTTTTCTGAGCGACCAGTTCTTTTAGCAAATTTTCATTTTTGACAGCGTGAGCTTCAACCACAACGCCCTCCTTGAAGCGCAGACGAATATCTTTAACAATATTGCCATAACGATACAAGGGCTGATCGAAATATACGGTTCCATTCGTTCCCCGCCAGTCAGGCGAGGTAAAAAGCTCAAAGCTTGGTATGTTGCGCCCCCCTCCACCGGCAAACCGCCGCTTAGCCCCATAAGAAATAACTAAGTCGGTTTCTTTAGATCTAACGTTAAACGACTTGATCGGTAAACCATTTATCCAATCCCTTATTTTATGCAGTTTTTGGTAACTTTCGTTCCATGTTTTAATGGGATCACTGGCAGTCAAATAACAGGCTTTGATAATCTGCTCCCAGTATTCCTCAACGGATAATCCTGCTTCCTTAGCCATACCCTCCGTACCATAAACTGCGAGCGTCCAGGTAAATTTACCGGCGTCTTCCTTGGCGAACATCAGTTTCCGCAGTTTTTTTAATGGCTCATTCGAATACATAATTTTTTTTGGTGGAATATCTTTCAGGTGCAGCGGATCGGCCTTGGCGATCAGATAAATCCGGTGGTCGATATTGTCGATCAAGCCTTTATTCAGTGAATCTGGTGAAAATTTCAACTGCTCTTCCGATCCATACCTATAAAGAACATCTTTGAAAGGATCGGCTTTCATATTAAAAATCGGAAAACCGCCCGATTCCAAAATTGCCCGATAGGTTGCAAGCGCGAGCGGTAATGCAGGGGAATCAAACTCCAAATAAACAACCTCACCTTTTTTTATTCCTGCCCCGCCGCCCAAAGCAAAATCGACAAGTACTCGAGCGTAATTTGATAGTATCTGTTCTGATGGGGTGTAGATTGACATGATTAATAATGACTAATTATTTTTGCGGCAATTTTAGAGAATTCTTCCTTAGTAAATTGCAAGGTTTTATGGGGTAACATTGCTGATTCCGGAATATCGGCCGACATTTTTTCATATCTGGGCATAATATGAATATGAGCATGCGGTACGGCCCCATAAGTAAAATAACTTACCCATTCGGGCTTGAGTGCGCGCTTGATCGCTTTGGTTGCAAGCAAAGCCGCTTCCCAGTATTCGCCGAATTCCGGCACATCGTATACCCAGCGATGATGTTTTTTTGGTATTATTAATGTGTGTCCTTTGACTTTTGGATAAACATCCAAAAAACCCAAAAATAAATCGTTTTCAAATACTTTATACGAAGGAATCGAACCGCCTATAATATTACAAAATAAACAATCAACCATAATAAAAGTATATTATCAGAATCCCTTATACTTGACAACACAGCTCGTACAGGAGTATGATAGTGTATGAAATTATCAATTATTAAATAATATGAAAAAAATAGAAATCAAGGCTCCCGCTGATGTTCCTTCTCAAATGAAAAAAACTTTCGTTGATAATTACAATACCATCACGCGCGGCACCGGACGGCTTATGCTTTTTGCCGGAGATCAAAAAGTCGAACACCTTAACGAAGATTTTTACGGTGATGGGATTGCAAAAGACGATAACGATCCGGTTCACCTATTTAATATTGCGGCCAAATCAAATATCGGCGTCTTCGCCTCTCAACTAGGGCTTATTGCGCAATATGGTGGCGACTACCCGAATGTTCCTTACCTCGTAAAAATCAATTCCAAATCTAACTGTGTCAAAACTTCCCAGCGCGACCCGCAAAGCCCCACACTGTGGCCGGTATCCAAGGTAGTGGAATTTAAGAAAAATAGCGGTCTTAATATACTCGGAATTGGTTTTACAATATATGTAGGCTCCGAATTCGAGGGCGAAATGTTTCGCGATGCAGCTGCGGCAATCTATGAAGCGCATCAGCATGGTCTTATTACAGTTATCTGGTGTTATCCGCGCGGAAAAGCTGTCACTAATGAAAAAGATCCAAAAGTAGTCGCAGGCGCCGCCGGAATCGCCGCTTGTCTGGGTGCTGATTTCGTAAAAGTAAATGCTCCAAAACAAGAAGGAATGGATTCTAACGAAGCCCTGAAGCAAGCTGTTATGGCTGCAGGCCGCACCAAGGTTGTCTGTGCCGGAGGCGGAAGTACTGACGTTAAAAAATTTCTTGAGGGATTATATAAACAAATACATGTTGCCGGCACAATGGGTAACGCCACCGGACGGAATATTCATCAGAAACCACTTGCTGAAGCGGTGCGGTTCACAAATGCTATCTATGCAATGACTGTCGAAGACGCGACGGTCGAGCAAGCCATGAAAATTTACGAGGGATGATATGTTTACCAAAGTCACCACTCTGACCGATTTCATAATCGAAGAGGAAAGGCGGATTCCCGGTACTACCGGTAGTCTTACGCTGCTGCTGACGCATATAGAAAATGCGGCCAAACACATCGCAAGCCACATAAAAAAAACCGGCCTGATAGACATCATGGGTCATGCGGGAACAAAAAATATATACGATGAGGAGGTACAAAAACTGGATGTCTACAGCAACGAACTGATCAAAGAAACACTGATGAGTTCCGGACAAATAGCGGCATTCGCATCGGAAGAAGAAGAAAGCTTGGTGGAGTCCGAAAAACATAAAGGCGAATATATCGTATACTTCGACCCTCTCGACGGTTCATCAAATATTGATGTGAATGTAAATATCGGTACGATATTTTCAATCTATAAAAAAAACGGGAACCATTTGCAAAAAGGAAACAATCAGGTAGCAGCCGGTTATATATTGTACGGCTCAAGCGTTATGTTTGTATACTCCGCGGGCAACGGGGTGAACGGCTTCACGCTCGACCCGGCAATCGGCAGTTTCCTACTCTCTCATCCCAATATAAAAACTCCGGAAAAAGGCAAAATATATTCAATAAACGAAGGGTATGAATCTATGTTTGAAGAATCGACGAAAAAATATTTATTGTCGATTAAAGCAGGTGATAAACCATATAAACTTCGTTATATCGGATCACTTGTTGCCGATGTGCACCGGACATTTATAAAAGGCGGCATTTTCCTGTATCCTAGCGACCTTAAAAATAAGAACGGAAAACTGCGGCTGATGTTTGAAGTCAATCCGATGTCATTTCTTATGAGTCAATCCGGTGGAATGGCAGTTTCGGGCAGCAGCAATCCGCTTGAAATTATGCCGACAGACATCCATCAGCGCACACCGATTGTGCTTGGCAGTAAATTAGAAGTAGAAAATTACTTAAAATATTTATGATTAAAGCGTTTTTATGTGATTTCTCACGAGTGCTTTTATTCCCTAAAGACAGAGAATATAAAGGATCCCTGAACGGTTTATACGATGATCTTCTCCAAACTCTTGGCGCTTATGATTTTTTTTCTTACTTCGATCTCAATCGAGAACTCCTGGAAATTTTCCGGGAAATGAAAAACAAATTCCCAATGTACATACTCACGACCGATAAAATCCAGGATGTCCCCGACGTAAGAAAAATTATCGATCCCGTATTCGACAATGTCTTTTCGGCAAAGAACTTTGCGCTCAGCAAAACCGATAAAAAATTATATCTTGAAGTTGCAGAATTATTAGGCTACCAGCCAAAAGAAATGATCTACATCGATGATACGGCAGCCAACTTAAGTGCGGCAAAATCGGCCGGGATGACGGTTTTTCACTACCATAACAATAAAGTACTTATGAAGGAGCTCGCGCCAATTATCAACGACTGAAACGTGTCAAAATTATTATTTTTTATTTCAAAATATGAAAAGACTAAAAGTAGGACTCAATGGTTTCGGAAGAATCGGAAGAGCGTTTAGCAGAATTGCCATCGATCGCAACAGCTTCGATCTTGCCGTTATCAATACCAGAAAATCCACCAATGAAATGATGGCCTACTTCCTCCAATACGATTCCGTTTACAGAAAATACGGTAAAAAAGTCACCTCAGAAAACGATGGGTTGAGAATTGGTGAAACAAAAGTCGTCACCACGTTGTCAGACAGCCCGGAAAACGCGGCATGGGACAAATACGGCGTCGATGTTGTTGTTGATGCGACCGGAGCATTCGTAAAATATGAAGATCTGAAAAAACATATTAAAGGATCGGTCAAGAAAGTAATATTAACGGCTCCTTCCAAAGACGATATTACTCCTCATGTTTTACTCGGAGTGAACGATAAGACATTCGATTTCAAAGGTGCGGACGTGATTTCCAATTGCTCCTGCACCACCAATTCCGCCTCCCCCATATTTAAGGTTTTGCACGATAATCTAAAAGTGGTGAGCGGGATGCTTACAACAATTCATGCCGTCACACTCACTCAGGCAATGCTTGATGATATGGCCAAATCGCCCGATCGCGGTCGTGCGGCAATGCTCAATATCGTCCCCTCAACATCAGGCGCGGCAAAAGCGGTCGTCAAGACGATTCCAGACTTAAAAAATAAGATATCGGTGGGGTCGGTGCGTGTTCCTGTTCCAACAGGCTCATTCTCGGATGTAAGTGTAGTTGTCGAAAAACAAACAACCGCCGAAGAGGTTAACGCGATGTTTAAGAGCGCCGCCGAAGGTGAAATGAAGGGCGTACTCGAATACAATACCGATGTGATCGTATCCTCAGATATAATCGGCAACCCCCACTCATGCATATATGACGCGAATTATACGAAAGTCGTAAACGGAAATATGGTGAAAATAATGGGATGGTACGACAATGAATGGGGTTATTCCACCCGGGTTGCCGACCTGGTTGATAAATTAGCTGAGGTTATTTAATTGATAATAAATATGTCGCAAATCAAATTCATTGATGAAGCCGAAATTCAGAATAAGAGGATAATTATGCGGGTCGACTTCAACGTATCACTGAATCCTAATCATACGATCGCCGATGATGCCCGCATCCGCCAGGCTCTACCGACAATCGAGAGGCTTCTGAAAAATAACAATCGCCTGATCATTATGTCACATTTGGGAAGACCAAAAGGCCGGGAAGATAAATATTCTCTGAGTGTAGTCGTCGACAAGCTGCACGAATACCTAAAGGAATACACTGTAAATCTGATACCGGATTTTCTGACCGAAAATCCGGCGACATTCGCCAATCAGTCAAATAAACAGATATTTATGCTCGAAAATATCCGTTTTTACAATGAAGAGAAACAGGACGATTCTGAGTTTGCCAAAAAACTGTCTAATCTTGCCGACATTTACGTAAATGACGCATTTGGAGTCAGTCATCGTGCGGATGCTTCGGTAGTTGGAATTCCTCAGTTCATCCCCTCATACGGTGGCCTGCTTCTAAAAAAAGAGATAGAAATGATCGGTAAAGCAATTGAAAATCCGCAGAAACCCCTCGTTGCAATATTGGGAGGAGCAAAAATTTCCACGAAAATAGCCCTTATTGGAAAACTTATGGAAATTGCCGATCAACTGCTTATAGGCGGCGGTATGGCAAACACTTTCTTAAGAGCGCAAGGATATGAAATTGGAAAAAGCTTTAACGAATACGAACAGGAAGAATCGGCGAGAAGAATTCTATTTGCAGCAGCGCAAAAACACACCTCGATAGTCTTACCTTCCGATGTTGTTGTTGGCGATCCTAATAAAAGTATGGATGGCGGAACAATCAAAAAGATCAGCGAAGTATCAAAAGAAGATCAGATACTCGATATCGGCCCAGAAAGCCAAGCAAAGTTTGGATCAATAATCAGTCATGCAAAGACGATAATCTGGAACGGTCCGGTCGGATTATTCGAGAATCCGGCATTCCGCCGCGGCACTGATTTCATTTATTACGCGATTACCCACAACCAGGAAGCGGTTTCGATTGTTGGAGGCGGCGATACTCTCGCTGCAATATCTAAGAAAGAATACCTGGAAAAAATCACGCATATCTCGACCGGCGGCGGGGCGATGCTTGAGTTTATCGAGCAGGGAACTTTGCC
>CAYYYG010000015.1:0-23980 GCA_964476135.1 uncultured Gammaproteobacteria bacterium
TAACTCATAGGCACATTAATACAATAGGATTAAGTGTATCAAAATATCTTATCTTTGAACAAATATCGGAACGTATTTTTTTAATATTATAATAACCTATAACATCTTTACAAAAACTTATAAATAGTATAAAATGTAACTGTTATCAAAAATCATTTTCGTGCTCGAGATTTATAGAGCAGAACACGAGACTGTCACGGCAGAGGTTGAGGGTTCAAGTCCCTTTGGCTCCGCTTACACCTTCACCGCGCCACGACATCAATTCGGTGCACAATATCAACAAAAAGACCGTAATTGTAGAGTCAACTAATAAGTGTCACGCATCATTACTTCGTCGAAGATAGAACTGAGTCGATTTTCATAAGGAGATTTTTTTATGATTTTTGAAGGTTTGTTAAATCCGGAAAAAAAGTATTCTTAATTTCTTCGGTATATTCACTGTATTTATTTCGGTCGACATAATATTTTCCTGCAGCTTTGTCATATTTCGAATATTTCTTCATCAGATTAATCAACCTAGTGTCGCTATGCATTCCTTGTATTTTATACCGTACATAAATATTCTCTATGCTACCTCTATGAAGTGTTTTTACACCCATAATCCAAATCTCTGATTGCTCCGCTTCGAATTCATCGTCACTTAGAGGGCCAAATATTGTGTATCTCGTATCGTTATTAATATTGGTAAGAGTGGCGCTCGTGTGTAATTCATCGCGGTAAGATTCACACAATAAGCATTGTGGTTCTGGTGAATGATCGTCATAAATCGATAAGAGGGGGTTTCCGGCGTAATTTATAGAAACATCACCTCCTTTGAGAGGGTCGAGGAAACAAGATAAAATGGTGTTTTCTGTGTCTGAACCGGTCAACATATCTTTCATTTTCAATACATCAATTTGTATTGGTAATGCAGCTGCTTCAATTTGAGAATCGCGGCAATGATCGTATAAAGCTTTTTGAAATATACTCGGAAAATTAATCCGAGGAACCGGAGTTGGAGACGGTGAAAGAATGGTGATTAACGACTGCGATGAAGTTGGAGAAGGGGGATATGGGATGAGTGAAGATGCAGAAGTACTACCGTTTTCTACAACAGTCTCTGAAGGATAAACTGAATTCTTTTGATACTCTACTCCACATATGAAACCGATAATTGGTAAGATCGGAAACAAGACTAAAAGTATAATTTTCGATGGAGAAGCTACGATATTTCCAACAATACGATACATAGTCTCATTCTACATTATGTTAACATCAAAAATCGTCAAAGCAACGGCGACATTAAAGTTCCCACATCGTGCCACGCTCTCCACCTTCGCCTCGCCGAAAGCCCGCAAGGTATAAAGCCGGGATTCGCTTCGGACACGGTGAGACGCAGTACTCAACGCTGGACTTAATTGATTATAATAACTCCATGAATTCCTCAATCACTTGCCTCGTCCCATTCTTCAACGAAAAAGATAGAATTCTCGCGACACTTAAGCAGCTAACAAAGATAAATAACTTACAAGAAATCATCTGCGTAAATGACGGTTCGACCGATCACGGCGAAGAAGACATTAGAAAAAATTTTCCTCAAGTAAAGCTTATTTCCTTAACACAAAATATGGGGAAAGCCGCTGCGATTTTCGAGGGTGTATCAAAAATAAAAACAGAGTACGTTATAATGTTCGATGCCGATCTGTATGAAATCAAACCCAATGAAATAGAGACAGCCATTCAAAAAATACAGTCCGATCCGGCCATTGACATGATAATTTTACGCCGGGTTGTGGAATCTAAGATTCTGACCCTAATAAGGCACGATATCGTTATGAGCGGACAGCGAATCCTCAGAACTGAAGATTTGAAAAAAGTGGGCGAACTCAAACCAAACAAATATCAAATAGAAATGGCCATAAATGACTATATGGCAAAAAACAATAAAAACTGCTATTGGATGCCGTTAACAACCAAAAACACGAAAAAATTTCATAAATATGGTCTGAAAATCGCCGCTCGACTCTATTACGACGCCTTTAAAGGATTTTTTACTTACTCAGGAATACTAGGATATCTAAAGCAAATTATGTTTTTTTGCCGTAATAGAGCAATTGAATTTAGTAATTAATGCAATCAAATCAGCAAATTTAACAATCTCAACCACTCTTACAACGTTCCGCACACATCGTTGATGACATGTCTGGTCGAAAAATTGACCATACGATAGTGGACAAAGTCCGCAATCATGATTTCAATTTGATAATCTTCGGTAATGGAAAACTGCCATGTATCAAAACCCGCAACAATGTGTTGAATTCCACGATTACTTATGTGCTGGAACTATTAACTTCTACTGCGTTGATATCTAATAAATTTCAAATTTGAATAAATTAGATTAAAATTTTATTATCCGGAGAAAGTATTAAAGATTTACATGGACAAATTAAAAAAATTAGCGCAGTTACTTCAGTTACACTTATTACAGCTTTCTTTTTTCCCGGTAAGTATCGCGACCGTAAAATTAGCACCCAATGTTTAGAAAAGTGCACGGGAGCATTTGGTAAATTAAACGAAAATACAAGTGGTGGGCTCAATTGGAGAGACGCTTGTCCAATGCCTATTGATGGGTTCAGTGTTACGTGTTTTGGAATACCTATTAAAGGAAGCTGTGTCAGTGATAATCCATGTATCAGCTGGTGCGAGAATACCTGCTTCGGAATTGTGACTGGCAATGGAGCAGCGCCTGATCCGATAAATGCTAAGCTAAACTTTATACAGAAACTATGACGACTTTATATATTCTTCAATTTCGAGTTCCTGATAAGCCTGCTCTTTGTTAGTTATCGAAGAAACGACATTCACACCCGAATTCGACAGATCTTCGGTTAAAAGAAGTGCTGCCCTCTGATCTCTAAGCGGCAAGGTAATTAATGAATTCTTGGGATCGTCAACAACTCCTTTCCAGTCATCGTGGGCGTAACCTGACTTATCTTCCTTATTTTCCAGCCAAGGTACATACTCCTGTTCCGAGTAAAGAAACACCGGATAAACCTGTGTACCGGGGCTATGCTTCTCCAATGCAGCGCGGCACATTTCCGCCGCCATCCTGGAGCTGATTGAGGTGTTGCGAGCTTCATCTACGATCCAGATACTAGGCTGAAACGAATTCGGATCTTCACCCTCTGGAACGCGTGCAAATCTGTTTTTCGAGACAGGAAGCCTGCGGGAAATTGCTTCAATCAGTTTGGTTTTATCCCTGACGGTCTCAGCAAATAACCTTCCTGTTGGTTCAAGAAAAAGTGCCGCCTCTAAATTTTCATCGAATTTTTCCTGGCCAACATTCAGATATCGAATCTCAGGAAGATCGATCCCCGGGTAAAGCTTGTGCCACATGGCACGAAACTGGCGCGATGGTTGTCTGGCTGATCTGTCTAGAAATACCAAATTTGGCGTATTGAGCGGATCGATTTTTTCGATAAACCGCAACATTTGTATACCAAGTGCTCTGCTTTGTTCCTGAGTTAAAAAATTAAATTTCGTTGCTGCAGTAGCCAAATGGAGTTTATCAGCATCAATTGCATAGCGAACGACAGTTCGGGGCTCGATGCTCCACTCAGGATGACGGTCATATTTATTTTTCTTTGCGACATTAAATAGGCCACTATTTACACGTTCGATTTCTCGATCAAGTCTTAGCAATTCCTGAGCAGGCGTTTCAAACGGCCGCTCTGGTTTTGAGAATGTTAAATCGACACCTAGTCCTGAATCCGCAGATGATTCGCTCATATTGTTTATATGTAAAATATTATTTTAATACCACAAAATCTTCAAGATCGCTTTACATAAAAAAAGCATTATTAAGTTAATAGTATAATATTTCATATGGAATCACCGAACGGTGAATATATGCCGAGAAACTACGATCAAGAGTATGCCGGTTTACCGATGCTCCCGGCAGAATATGCAAATAGCACCGCAATAACATTCCAAGAAAAGTTCAGATTTAACGAATGGCTGAAAAAAGAGGGAGTAAAAATATGTGCCACGAATCCGGCCTGGCTTACCGACAAAGATTGGGTATTACATAAGGAAGAGGACAAGGTTTTAAGGGCAGTTGAATTATTGCATAGGAATTATGAAAAGGGTCTGTATGACAAAAGAGTATCAGATCCACATCTTGATGAATTATGGACTGTAGGCGGAGGTCAATTACTTACGGCAATGTTTTTGCGTGCTGGGGAAGTACTCTCTGTCGACCATCCGCAGATGCGGGATTTATGGCGAGGTGGGAGCTACGGTGAGGGTCAATCACTTAATCGTATCTCCGGCAAAGAATTCTCGATTCACTTAGGAATTGCCAAAAACATGCTTGAGCTTAGTGCCAGAAAACGCCCTTGTATTTTTCGGATTCCGATCGAGACGGCGGTAAATGGTTTTCGCGAAAAAAAAATACATGTAACTCCAGATACACACAACCCCGGAGACGTATTCACCTATAGCGTAATCGTCTCTATAGAAAATGAAGACAAAAAATTAAAGTACCACGCATACCAACCATCTCATTAGTATTACCGATAGACACTTCCGCTTACCGCTTGCTTAAAACCATCTAAAGACTCCTGGGTTACATCTACCTTCCAATTCACCTTCTCCTGTTTTGTACGGTTTTCATTAAAAATAATGACGGCTTGAATATTTGGAAAATTCTCAGGTATCTGCTTAATAAACGCATCCCGATACCACTCGCCTTTATTTCCTCCAACATCTGTAGTATTCATTTCGGAAATAACCATAGGTTTTTCTGGTGCGATGCGCGTGAGCTCATTATAGGGACCGGAAAATACATCGTGAAACGGTAGCCAACTGCTCCAAGATTGAGTTGTTCCCCAATTGTAGCCGTCCAGTCCAACCCAGTCCACATAATCAGCTCCAGGATATAGATCTGTGTATGGAAAATCAGGCACGTTTGGAATATTGGGATTAAACACCCAGATGACGTTTTTCACTTTTTCCTCTCTAAAAATTGTATGGATATGGCGCCATGCTTTTACGAATTGCTCACTGGTGCTGCCGGTATACGGAACACTCCATTCAAGATCTTTATTATTCATTTCCCAAGCGAATAACAAATAAAAAGGATGCTTTACTGTGCGTAAATTTCGGGCCGCGGCATGCAAAAATTCATCACAGGCTCCAGATGCAATCGCCTCATATAACGGTTTGGCATCCACGGGGCATCGGTCAAAATAATACGGGTTTGAGCTTAGCATTGGAGTCCAACCTTTAGATCTGATCTCATTGAATTCTGAAACAAGCACCGGATCCGTCCAGGACTCCCAGCCACGGTAATAATGCGCAATGCTGATTTTTTTATCAATTAGCGATTCGAACTTCGTAAGCGCCTCCGGATGCAGCTTTCTGGAAACCGGGTCATAAAAACCTTCCGTCCAGGCACCAATGCTGATCCGGCGTGCCCGACGGGTGTTAAAAATAGCAGCCGAAACGACAATGATAGCGATGAGTACGACTAGCACTAATATAATTTTTCGTGTGTTATTCATAGGTTAAAAAACATCAACTCCGTGTCCGGCTCGGCTCGGCGGACAACCGTTATTGTGATCAGGATTATAAATATTGAAATAATCCCGCGCTGACTGAGGACTTTCTATAATGTGAGTTTGCTTGGTTTTATAATTGTATATAAACAAATTTTTATATGGGTACCTTTTTACAAAAGTATAGATTTGGGTACGAATACCCCTTTCAGTAACCTTCAGACGTGGAGTTACGATGTCTGCCCCGATGGTTGGATCTTTATAGTGCGCCTGTAAAGCTCCCATGAGATCCCATTGTGACTCAAAAACTACGGCCGGCCCATTATAGGGGCAGACGCCGTCGAGAATAACGGTACTGTTTTTGGGCAAACTGGGGAAATTCATATAAATTTCATTTTTAATAGCTTGGGCCTGTCGATATGCATCGATCCAAAAGACAGCCAAGGTATTGATAATCAAGAAACCGCTTACTCCGACCAAGGAAATCACGGTGCAAAAAAACATTCTGGCCTTAAATTCCGTAAGAAAAATCTTGCCCAACCAACCAATAATACCAACAACAGACAATGCAACACCCATACTTGCCGCAATGGCGACCCGATTGTCTATTCCGGTCGGGGAGAAGCCGACTTTATTATTTGTAAAAAAGATCGCATATCCGAAAAAAAATACACATATTCCCGCTATGACTACATTTCTCAAGTAAGAATGTCCAGGGAAAAAAGTGAGCGGTTTGGATATGACTGTATAGATATACCAAAAGACAAATATTCCGATACCGACTCCTAGGATCAGAATCGACGGACTATAATAGAGTATAAAAATATCCTTCCAGATGCTCACCAAATTCCTAGTCATAACAACATAATTGACATGGGCTACCGATCTTAAAAGGGTGAACACATCTGCCTGATAATCAAGAGTACCAAGACGGGTAGTTGTTAACGCCTTAAAAAGTAGTACGCAGCCTAGCATCATGAATGTAACAATATTAAAAACCATGTAATTTCTCCGGAAAAACTGTTGTTTATGATAGTGCTTATTAAATGTAGTTACTGGGTCCCAAAAAAGCACCATATTAAGTAAAAATAAAGGCAGAGCGACTTCATAGCTCAAACCGCTCAGTATAAGACATAGAAGGCTCACGATTTTCCAGGATAAAGTTCTTATTGCGCTATGCGAAAGCGCACGTAGTCCGGCATAAAGACTGAGTAAATATAACATCACACTTAAATTAACCTGATAAGCCGCATACCAGAAGCGATCGGTTGTATAATTGGGTAGGAGCGCATAAATCATAGGCACCGTTATAGTAAGAATTCTTGGCATCCGTATTTCCCGAAGTACAAAATAGGCAATGAGGATTATAAGCAGAAAGACAAACGAGTTAACCAGCTGGTACCCAAGCGGATCAACGCCAAATATATAATACAATAATGCATCGTATACATTTTGAACGGGCCGCATAAAAGTATTTGGAGTTGTCGCTGTTTGAATTAGCCCGATAAGACTCTGCCTGCTTGACACACTGAAACTTCCAATAAACGACCAATCATCGCTGTAGAAACCGATCTTTGCAACATACAGAATGAGGGAACTTATAACTATGATCGACAAAAACAGACAGTCCTCGATAATTTCACCGCTGCTATGCTGATTGAGATTCTGATCTATAAATAGATTATCGCGGATGTTCTTGTGACGGTATAAACGCTGCGAGACCGAAAGGAGACCGGAGTAAACCCGAAAGTAAAACTCCGATATGTATTGGGAAAATGGTACCAGAAAAAGTGAAGCGGCTGATGAAAGTGCCCAGAATATCATTAACGGATCAAATCTCTGAGTATGAATCGTGGAGATCAGACACATAACGGATATAGTTCCAAAAACGTAGTGAGGAAGAAACAGACCGGATGATAACTGTGTATTTTTGTTGCTTTCACCCTTTGGTGTTACTTTATAGGAGAGTCGCCTGCCGGTTAAGGCCGATAAAAACGCAACAAACCATATGGGCCAGGCAGCGATAGAAATTATTTTACCAGGTATAAGCAGCTCTTCCTCCTTATCCTGACCGATATGATAACGCTGATACCATACCGACATGAGCCAGCATATGATAATAACCGAAAAATAATATGTAATGAATTTTACGAAGTCGATATCGGTGGCTCTTATTCCGGAAAAGAAGTACATGGCAATCAGCAAAATACTGAGGGCGTTGGCAATACCGGAAAAATAATGGAGCTGCAGCAGGAAATAATATATCGCTCGTCTCAAGCCCATTCTGAAAAATTGGCGGAAACTATGCCGCAGAAGAATATCGAAACATCCAAATGCCCAGCGCATCTGCTGGTTAAAATAGGATTCCCAGGTGAATGGCCCTTCGCCGACTGCAAGCGCCTCGGGGAGATAGATACTTTTCCAGCCGCTGGCATGGAGCTTCATGCCGGTTATAAGATCTTCCGTTATATGGGCGGCATAATGACCGATATCTTTGAGTGCTTTAACACGAACTACATGATTCGCACCGATCATAAAAGTCATTCCCAATCCACTTAAGCCGCGGAGAACAGATCCGTAAAAACTGTATTGCTGTTCAGCGGCACCTCGAGCAATAAATGATTTTCTAAGATTGCCGTAAATTTGGGGAGTACCAACAAAGCCTACCTCCGGATCGTTAAAATAGCCGAGAGTTTTTGTGAGGAAATTATCATGCGGAACGAAGTCGGTATCGAGCTGGGCGACAAAGTCATAATTATTACCATATGCATCATACCAAGCGTTGTGGTTGCCTCCTTTAGTTTTTGTAAATTTATCATTCCCTGTCATATAATAACGCGGATCTTCGTAGCGACTGAAGTGCTTCACGCCGTATTTTGCACAGATTTTTTTTACTTCTTCATTATTCCCCTCATCAAGCAGCCATGTATCGTGAGGGTAATCGGCATTCACCATTGCAGGTAGACATTTGTGGAGTAGGTCTAGCGGTTCGCTGCCGGGAACGATGGTAGTTATAAATGCGACTCTGAGCCCGGGTTGGGGAAGCTCCTGCGGATGCTCCTTAATATGTGAAACTATTGCCCAAACAACGACTTCCATTAAAATCGGGTGCCATACGATCCAACTGACTGCAAAAAAAAGTAATACATCGACGATGTTCGCGTATCCGGAAAAATTATCGGCGATATGTTCGGGGTTAAACCACCAGCATGCAAACAGTGTTATGACAGTGACCGAGATTATCGTCACAAACTGCTGAGAATAGGTTGCTCTGGACCGATTTCGACTGAATAGTATTTGTCTTATATTTTCTATCTCCTGTGACAATATTTGTGAGTTATTCATTATGGCTGTAATTCAATCTGTGCTAACAATAGAAGGTAGTAAAATTAGAAATATAAGCTATAAGTATTTATTATAAGATACACATCAAATATTTACCAATCATAATTTGATCGGGTAATCACCCACACAAAGCATAATCTACCACTTGCATTCATCTTAAAAATAGTCTACTATATCAGATATGATGCATTTCCCAGATATGGCTGGCAGCATCGGGTTATGAATTAGCCAATACACAAGGGGGTGAAGTACGATGGCATTCAAATACACCAATTCAAAAGGACAGGACTACTTCCTTCATCACACAAAGGTCACACTTAGAGGAAGCGGAAAGACTCAGGATATCTATTACTTTTCCAAAACCGCCGGTAAAAACGCAATCGACGAACTTCCGGCAGGACGGGCAGTCCTCGAAGTAAAAAAAACCGGATTACCTGTTTTGAAAAAAAAGTAACTTAATTTGACTTAAATTTCATTTTGTTATATGATTCAAACAGAATGAAATCCAGTCGATACAACTTACAAACTACTACCGCATCTTAATCGAGGGGGTAGTGTTTGTTATAAGCCCCTCATACAAGAGGGGATTTTTTTTAAATAGTTACAAAACACCTATGGAATCAAAATCTCTCGAAAATCTCCGCCACTCATGCGCGCACTTGCTTGCGGCTGCAGTACTTGAACTTTATCCGGGCACCAAACAAACCATAGGTCCGGCAATAGAAAATGGGTTCTACTATGATTTCGATTTTAAAAACCCGATATCAGAAAAAGATTTGCCCAAGATTGAGCAGAAAATGCGTGAACTTATCAAAAAATGGGCGAGCTTCGAACGGAGCGAGGTGTCCGTTGAGGAGGCGAAAACATTTTTCAAAGACAATGAATACAAAATTGAGCTCATCGAAGAATTTTCCAAAGAAGACAAAGATATTACTTTTTATAAGTCGGGGACCTACACCGATCTATGCCGCGGCGGCCATACCGAACATCCCGATAAGGAATTAAAAAATTTTAAGCTATTATCTGTCGCGGGCGCATATTGGCGCGGCAGCGAAAAAAATAAAATGCTGACAAGAATATACGGCACGGCATTTTTTACCAAGGAAGAACTGGAAAAATACCTCTGGCAAATTGAGGAAGCAAAAAAAAGAGACAACCGTAAACTAGGCAAAGAACTCGATTTATTTGTTATGTCGGACAATGTCGGCTCGGGTTTCCCGCTTTTCACTCCAAAGGGTGCGCTTTTTCGGAAAATAATCGATGACTACCTTATGCAAACTAAAAAAGAAAGAGGTTATGAATTTGTCTGGACACCCCATGTGACAAAGAGTGTTTTATACCATATGTCAAAACATTGGGGTAAGTACGATGCGATGTTTAACCCGATGAAACTCGATGAAGATGAATACGTCATGAAACCTATGAATTGCCCGCACCATTTTATGATTTACTTGCGCCATCCACACTCCTATAAGGAACTGCCCTTACGTTACGCGGAAAATGCAACCGTATATCGATATGAAAAAAGCGGCGAGCTTAATGGGCTTTTGCGGGTGCGTGCCTCAACCACCGACGACACGCATGTGTTTTTAAGACACGATCAAATATCGGAAGAGCTTGGTAAAGTGATCGCAACCATAAAAAAAATTCTCGGAGATTTTGGATTCGTAAAGTACCGCGCCCGTATTTCGACCCGTGATCCCGGCAATCCTGATAAATATATCGGCAAGCCTGAGCTGTGGGACACCGCAGAAACCGCGCTAGTTGAGGCGGCCAAAAAAGAAGAGTTGAACTATTATGTAGGCCCGGGCGAGGCGGCATTTTACGGACCTAAAATAGATTTTATGATCGAAGATGCTATCGGACGTGAATGGCAATGTTCAACGGTACAACTCGATTTCGCCCAGCCGGAAAACTTCAGCCTTGACTATGTTGGAGAGCAGGGGACAGCCGAACGGGTAGCTGTTCTACACATCGCAATGATCGGTTCGATCGAACGGTTTATGGGTGTTCTTATCGAACATTACGCCGGCGCGCTTCCGGTTTGGCTTGCTCCAGTACAGGCTCGCATATTGCCTGTATCTGATAAATTTATGGAATATGCACAAAAAGTCAACGATAAGCTCTTGTCAGCCGGAGTACGATCGGAAATTGATACGAACAAAAAAACTGTCGGTTATAAAATTCGAGAGTCCACGTTGCAAAAAGTACCTTATATGGTTATAATAGGAGAACGCGAATCTTCGGAGCCGGAAAAAAATCTAATCTCCGTAAGGACGCGCGAGGGTTCAGACCTTGGACAATTAGAACTTAATAATTTTATTACGAAATTTTCGGCCAAATTTGAGAAATAAGAATTACAGACCGCAGAAAATCGACAAGTATTATCTCCTCAATTATAAAATTGAGGCACCGACGCTGCGGGTTATAGACTCTGAAGGAAAACAGATCGGAGTGCTCGCAAGAGACGAGGCGATAGAAAAAGCGCGGCAGATGGAGATGGACTTGGTGCTTATATCGGCAAGCGCCGTTCCGCCTGTTGCTAAGATAACCGATTTTAAGAAATTTTTATATCACGAAAAAAAGAAACAGCAGGAAGCGAAGAAAGGGATAAAAAAAAGTGTCGTCAAGGACATTAAATTATCACTTTTTATTGCAAAGGCCGACCTGGATAGATTAATAAATAAGGCAAAGGACTTTCTCGAAGAAGGAAATCAGGTAAGCATAAACCTTACACTAAGAGGCCGAGAAGTCACGAAAAGGTTCATGGCGATTGAGCTTGTTAAGAACTATATAGTATCGCTGGGTGATGTTACGGTTGCCAAGGAACCAAGAGTTGAGGGACGAGTTGTGCGTGCAGTTGTTGCGAGAAAAAAATAATTATTAAACAATTATGAGCAAACAAAAAACACATAAAGGAGCGGCAAAAAGATTTAAGGTATCCGCAACCGGCAAACTGTTACATCGATCGCACAAACTGCGCCACTTAAGAGCTAAGAAAAGTAAGCGCACCGTCCGTGACTTAAAAAAGTTAAAAGTAGTCAAAGGAGTTATCGAAAAAAAGATAAAAAAACTCCTAGCTATTGCTTAATAATTAATATAATAATATGGCACGCGTTAAGGGCGGAATGACAACCAGAAGAAAACATAAAAAAACATTGCAGTTGGCAAAAGGTTACTGGATGACCCGCCACAAGCAAATCAAAAAAGCTAAAGAAGCGGTTTTACATGCCGGTGAATATGCTTTCGCCGGACGCCGCAGAAAAAAACGCGACTTCCGAAGCCTGTGGATTATCCGTCTCAATGCCGCGCTTCGCCAATCTGGAATGAAATACAGCGCTTTCATCAATAAACTCAAGACTAAAAACGTTGAGCTTGACCGGAAAGTTCTCGCCAAGCTGGCGCTTGAACAGCCGGAAATGTTTTCCCAGGTAGTAAAATTCGTACAATAACGAAAAACTACCCGTTGTTGAAAGCCCCATATCTTGTTATACTTTGATCTTATGTCATCTTCTGCTGATATTTTGCGTGAGGAATTTAACAAAGACTTATCAACTATTTCAAGCTCCTCCGATATAGAAAACCTTCATATAAAGTATTTGGGACGCAATGGAAAAATAAACAAACTTTTTCAGGAAATGTCTAAATTGACAACAGAAGAAAAAAAGTCATTCGGAAAAGATATAAATACTCTCAAAAAAAAAGTTGAAATTGATATTGAAGAGAAGAAAAACAAACTGCTGAAACTTCAGGAAAACGCAATAAACATTGACCCGACACTTCCAGGAAGTAACTATTCCACAGGCTCATTACACCTAGTCACTTACGCTATTGAGGAAATAAGCCGGATATTCGGAAGATTGGGATTCATCCGTATGACATATCCGGAAGTTGAGTGGGAATATTTTTCTTTCGAAGCATTAAACATGCCCTCAACACATCCGGCCCGTGACGATTTCGAAACATTCTTTATCGATATTCCTCCCGGGGATGGCAAACAGGAAGGAAGAATGGTACTTACTCCCCACACATCATCAGGACAAATAAGGGAAATGCTGAGGATAAAGCATCCTCCAATAAGAATGATCAATATCGCAAAAACATATCGACCCAACTGGGACACTACACACACACCAATGTTTCATCAGTTTGAAGGTTTGTGTGTTGATAAAAATATTTCTATTACAAACCTTAAAGGCACAATCGACTATTTCGCGAAAGAATTTTTTGGAGAAGATAGAAAAACCAGGCTAAGACCCTATCACTTTCAATTTACGGAACCATCCTTCGAAGTCGATATTACCTGCGGCGTATGCCTTGGCACCGGAATCGTAAATGAGACGAAATGCAAAGTCTGCAAATCAGGCTGGCTCGAACTTGGTGGCGCTGGAATGGTCCATCCGAATGTGCTAAAGTCGGGAAACATTAACCCTGAGGAATATACGGGGTGGGCGTTTGGAATAGGTGTTGAGCGGGTTATGATGATGAAGGAAGGAATTCAACTTGACGATTTGCGAATTATGTATAACGGCGACATTAGATTTTTGGAGCAATTTTAACATGAATATAAAAATCACTTATAACTGGTTAAAAGAATATCTGGATACAGACGCCGATCCTTTCGAGGTACAAAAATATCTGTCCCTCTGCGGGCCTTCGGTCGAGCGGGTGGAGAAGTCCGGAGACGACTACGTATTCGATATTGAGGTCACCTCAAACCGCGTTGATACAGCTTCTGTATTGGGAATCGCTCAAGAAGCTCAAGCTATTCTACCGCTGTTCGGAAAAAAAGCCCGTTTAATAGAGAATCCACGCAGCTGGATTTTTAGCCAGATTAATGCAGTAAAAAACAAACCGCTTGAATATTCCATAGAAGATCCTGAGCTATGTAGCCGATTTACTGCGATTATTTTGTCGAACGTTACGGTCGGCAAATCTCCCGATTTTATCAAAAACCGCCTTGAAGCCTGTGATATACGGTCACTTAACAACGTGGTGGATATCTCAAACTACATCATGCTCGCACTCGGCCAGCCGGTTCATATTTTCGACTATGATCTTATAAAGGACCACAAGATGATTCTTCGTGCCAGTAAAAAAGGGGAAACTGTGCGCACGCTTGACGGCCGGGAGTTCAAGCTCCCTGGGAATGATATAGTCATCGAAGACGGAAGCGGGCGACTGATTGATCTTTGTGGGATTATGGGCGGTGAGAACTCTATGGTAAGCGATAAAACTAAAAATGCTCTACTATTTATCCAAACATACAACAAGAGAAATATCAGAAAAACATCGATGACCACGGGCCAGAGATCCGTTGCTGCCACTTATTTCGAAAAGGGGCTGGACGAACAATTGGTCGAACCGGCGTTGGCTTACGGAGTAAAACTTCTAGCTGACTTTGCGGGAGCAAAAATAGACTCGGAAATTTTTGACACTTTTTATAATCCATATAAACCCAAAAAAATTACCGTATCGGCATTATTTATAAGCCGGATGATGGGTGTGGAAATTAGCGCTGACAAAGCGGCAAACATCCTGAAAAATCTGGGATTCGACACCGAAGTATCCATGGACGAGATCACAGCTTCCGTTCCTTCATGGAGGAAGGATGATATCGATATCCCTCAGGACATAGTGGAGGAAGTGGCGCGCGTATACGGCTACCACAATCTGCCAAATTCCATTCAGCATACGACTTATGTCAAACAGCCAAAAGAACTTGATACTTTTTTTACTATCCAAAACAAATCAAAAAATCTTCTCAAACACCTAGGCTTGTCGGAAGCAATGAATTACTCTATGACTTCCGAAAACCTCATAAAGACATTCGGTGAGCATTCGGAGGACCATTTGGCGATTGCCAATACTATATCGGAGGAAATTAAATTTATGCGCCGCTCACTGATACCCTCCCTTACGAAGAACATCTCAGATAACAAAGGTAAAAGACGCGAACTTAGATTTTTTGAAATAGCAAAAATATACACCCCTAAAAAAGCCGCGCTGCCTGATGAAATTTACAAGCTTGCGATAGCAGTGAATACCGATTACTACGATCTTAAAGGGATACTTGAAGCGCTGCTCCGCGAACTGAATATCGGTGTATATAATATTTCACCAGCGAACTCAAATAAATTTTTCGCATCAGTTCAAGCAGAAATCAGCATAAATGACAAATCAGCCGGCATGATCGGTAAAATTAAGCCAATCTTTTCCAATGAGCTTGGAATCAGCGAAGAAGTGTTCGGATTGGAGATTGATTTTACAACTCTTGCCCTCGCCTCAAAACTTCTGCCGTCGTACCGGCCGCCGTTTCAATATGCCGTTGTAAAACTGGATCATACCCATATCCTTCAAGACGGACAAACATATGCAGATCTGACCACAAAGGCAACTAAAGCATCCGGACTTTTGGTCAAAACCGATTTAGTAAGCCGCTTTGAAAATAAAATCACCTTAAGATTCCATTTCAATTCTGATAAAGAAAACATCACTGAGGATTTAGCAAAAAAGGAGTTAGAAAAAATCATCAAATCAATCTGATGTACAACCCCGAGCTGGTATCTTTCGAGTCTACCGACCGACTGACACTGCCAGGATTGTTATACAAACCCGACAAAACATCAAAAAAAGTGGCAATTTTCCTTCACGGAAACGGCAGTTCTTCTATATTCTATAAAACACATTTCATACCATCATTCGCTGAAGCTTTCAACAAAAAAGGGATAGCATTTTTCCCTTTCAACAACAGGGGAGCGCATTATATTAAGACATTAAAAAGAATGCTTGACGATGTAGAAGTCCGGGAAGACTATGGGATGGCATATGAACTTATCCGCGAGTGCGAGTACGATATTGACGGGGCGATAAACTTTCTGAAGTCAAAGGGTTTCGAAGAATTTTATTTGATAGGTCACTCAACCGGAGCTAACAAAATCGTTGTTTATAATAAATATCGACCTGATAATCCAGTGTCCAAATACATACTTCTTGCCGGAGGCGATGATAGCGGACTCTACTATGAATCTCTGGGTCGAGAAAAATTCGTTCTGGTTATGGAAACTTGCAAGAAAATGGTCGAAAAAGGTAAGGGTAGCAGATTAGTACCAAAAACATTCAGTCCGACACCAATTTCTTACCAATCTTTATATGACACAATAAACCCGGACGGAGATTACAATATTTTTCCTTTTAACGACTCAATAAACGGGCTAGACTTGGCAACCAAAGAATTATATAGTGAGTTTCGGATAATGGATAAACCAACTTTGGTCATATACGGACAAAACGACGAGTATTGTTATCAGAATGTCTCAAAATGCGTCCAAGAACTTAAAAAACACAACAATACTGTAAGATACACAACAATTCCTTCTGCTGATCATGGATTTTCTGGCGCAGAGTCGGAGTTATTAGCCGAGATATTGAAATTTCTTCTATAAAATTACTCATCAGCGCTTAAATACCATATTTCCGGTTACGTCATCTATTGTTGGATAGCCAAAATGCATACTCAGAGCCCCGATAAGCTGACCGATGTTTATACCGAGCCTGTTTTGAATATCGTCGATTGCCATAGGAGGCAAATCTGCGGTATTAATAACTAGCACATCGGGGTCAACATGTAGACCGCCAGAAAGCGTCTGAGCTATCCCCCATACTTCGCCTCTTGATAGTTCGCTTCTCATAATTATTAAATTTATAAAGTAATATTTTACACATTTTTTATTTAAAAGTATATGTATTTAATACTTATAAATACGTCCCCGGAGTTAAAGTGAATTAATAATCTACAAACGGTTATAAAGATATTGAATGAATATTTGGATCTACTATAATTGAGATATGGTCAATCTAGGTCTGGAGCATTCACAGATCAAGCTTAGTAGAAGTTATGCTTCATATTATAAAAAATGGCTGTTAAGCTATATATCATTAATTTTTGCAAATCTGCTTGCGCATAATTTCGTCATAGGTAAACTCTATACAGCAGACTTAAATAAGATACTACGCAGTCCAAATGCGCCGGTTGCACATGCACTCGAGCTGAATTTTCTTTCATATGCGATAGTAACGGCCGTTATTGTGTTCTTCGTATCACGCGCGCTTCCAAAAAAGCACGCAGTTCCCATGGGAGTTCTCTACGGCATGCTTCTTGGCACAATTGTCTTCCTACCCCACACGCTGACGAATTATGTAATGTTTAAAGAATGGAGCGTAGCAATAATTTTGATAGATATCTGCTGGGGGATACTTCAGGGAGCAATCGTAGGACTTATCACGGCCACAATGCATAAATAAATTCCTTTGGAGATTAAGGCGTGGGGGAAGGCGTTGCGGTCGGCTCCGAATCCCAGGGCTTATTTACTCCGAATATAATTGTTGACTCCCCGGATTTGTCTTTTTCATTGCGGGCAATCACCTGAAGCTTGTATACTCCGTCGCTTAAATTCAGTGTTTCTGTGGGTTCTTTATTGTCCCCGTCAAAATTTTTTATTTCAGAGCCGTTTATATAAAATTTGACGTTTTTTATCGGATCAAGTGACGCTACTTTGGCGCGGATTTCTACATTATTTGAATTAACAGTAGAGCTGCCGTTTGGACTGCGTATAGAAACCACTACCGCATCGGATGAAGCGTCGGACATGTCCTTTGGCGGCTTATATTTATCTTCCGGCTGTTCGGATGCCCATTTATCGATCCCTTCCTGCCAGCGGTTCACACCGTCTGCAGAAACTGGATCGTTTTCGGTAATCACAATGAAATCTTTGGTGTCGTACTGCCCCAATCGCGACTCAACTTCGTTTGCCAATTTGCCGTTTGAGCGCGAAATTTTTACCGTTTTATAAAAAGCCGAAACGTCTGTCGGTTCAGTGCCTTTTATGAAATATTCGGAACGGGTTGGGTATCCGTCTTTCGGAAGACCGCCAAGAAATGCATCGACGGTGGTTGCTTCCACATTTTCCGGTTTTTCCATAATACCGTCTTCATATTTTTTGAGGAGCTCCACCATGATTTTATACCATATTGAGGAGGCGCCGGTTGCGCCGGAGGCGATTTTTTGGTTCATTGGATGATTGTCATTGTTACCGGCCCAAACGCCGACGGTAACTGATTTAGTGTAACCGACGGCCCAGTTATCGCGTTTGTCGTTTGAAGTGCCGGTTTTAACGGCAACAGTTTTTCCCGGCACGTTAAGGTAAGAACGGGTACCAAACTCCATCTCACGTGCGTTATTATCGGATAATATGTGAGAAATAAGGAATGCTACTTCCGGATCAAATACTTTTTTCTCTTTTGCCTTAACGGATGTAAAGAGGATTTTTCCGGTATGATCTTTTACTTCATTTATACTTTGCGATTCGATCACACTGCCGCCGCGGGCAAGTGCCGTGTAAGCTCGTGTAAGGTCGAGTAAAGTGACTTCACCGCCTCCCAATACTGTCGAAAGGCCGAGCCGGCGCATATTATCGGAGGTTGGGGCAAGAGTATGCATACCCAGATCATCAGCTTTTTTCATAAAGTCGCGCATACCCAACATAGCGAGCATCTTAACCGCCGGAATATTCAAAGAATTACCAAGGGCAAACCTAATCTGTATCGGCCCGTTGAATTTACCGTTATAGTTTACCGGAATATAATCTTTTGACCCGGCGCTATGAAACACTGTTTGAACATCCATGATCGTTGTAGATGGAGTGTAACCTTTTTCAAAAGCAAGCGCATAGGCGAATGGCTTTAGTGTCGATCCGGGCTGCCTCATACCAAGCGCAGCATTGAATTTTCCGAATTCTTCATTATTAAAATCGTAGCTTCCGACCATGGAAAGCACTTCCCCGGTTTGCGAATCAAGAACGACTACGGCGGAATTTCCGAGATCGTACTCTTTCAGCTTATTTATTTCATCGAAAACGATACTCTGTACTTTGTTTTGGACATCGAGCGATAGTGTGGTTTTAACCCGCAGGCCTTGATTGAGAAGTTGTGAGCCATACTCTTCTTCTATCTGGTCTTTGACGTAAAATACGAAATGGGGAGCGTTTATGGACAGTTTGGGACTGCTGAATTTCAACGATTCCATCTGTTTTATTGATTCCTCTTCCTGTTTTTTGGTTATATATCCATCTTCGCGCATACGCCGCAAAACCGCCTTCGTACGCCCCTTCCAGGCATCCTTACGGCCGATAAATGGAGAATAAACGCTTGGGGACTGGGGGAGACCGGCAAGAATTGCCGATTCCAAAATATTGAGGTCTTTAGGCTCTTTTCCGAAATATCCTTTTGCAGCTGAGCCTATACCCCAAAAACTGCCGCCATATGGGACCTCATTAAGGTACATCTCGAGAATCTGGTCTTTTGTGTATTTCCGCTCGACTTCCGAGGCCAAAATTATTTCCTTTATCTTACGCGAGGCAATCTGTTTTGAGTCGAGCAATATATTTTTTATAAGCTGCTGCGTGATAGTGGAACCACTCTGGATACGCTTACCCATCGCAATATTAAAAACCGCCCGGAGCATGCCACGCTCGGAAATACCTTTGTGCTTGTAAAAATCCTTATCTTCTATAGCTATCGTAGCTTGCTTCATGTATTTGGATGTATCACCAATCGCAACCGGAAAACGGTTTTTATCTTTATAGACTTCATATAAAATTTTTCCTTCGCGGTCATAAAAAACAGTCGATGAGGCGCTCGATTCACTGAGTTTCCCTGGCGAGGGCAAATCTCTTGAAAACCATGCAAAAGCGGCAAATACGGTAACAAATCCGCCGATGATTATCAAAAAAACAGCAATAACCGCGCCCAAAATGATCCTCTGGCGTAAATCAGAACTCGAGCGTCTGGATTTGGGTCTTTTTGCCGGATTAAATACTCTCATAAAATATTAAGAAGTTTCAGTGTGACTGCTAATAGTATACTATAAAAATGACACGGCAGAATTGCGAATTAATGAGCATATCTCTTAAAGTATTTAAAAAATATGTTATATTATTGTCGTGAACACGCTTCCTTTCTTTATCATAGACTTCGACAGCACCTTCGTTACTGTGGAGGCTCTTGATGAGTTGGCAAAAATATCACTAAATAACTCGAAAAATAAAACAGAAATTACCGATGAAATCGCCGCTATCACTAAAAAAGGGATGGAAGGTAAAATCAGTTTTCCCGAATCTTTATCCACCAGGCTTAAACTATTCTCTGCCAATCAGGAGCATATCAAAAAGCTCATTTTGCATCTTAGACGCAACATAAGCCCCTCAATAAAAAGAAATAAAAATTTTTTTAAGAATAATCGCGATTCGATATATATATTATCAGGTGGATTTCGGGAATATATCGAGCCGGTGGTGAGAGATTACGGAGTAGCGTCCAGTCACATAGTGGCCAACGAATTCATCTTCGACAAAAAAGGGAACATTACCGGCTACCAAAAAGATAAACCGCTTGCCCAGTCAGGAGGAAAAATAAAGGCAATAAACGAATTAAAACTTACTGGTGACATTCTGGTGATAGGCGACGGCTACACCGATTATGAAATCCGCGAAAAAGGCGCCGCTAAAGCATTTTATGCATTCACAGAAAACGCTGTCAGAAACAGTGTTATTAAAAAGGCGGATTATGTTGTCGCCGACTTTGATGACTTTCTTTATCGGTTGAATCTTCCACGCTCTATGTCTTACCCTAAAAGCCGCATGAAAATTCTGCTTCTTGAAAATATTCATCAGACGGCTGTCACATCCCTTCAAAAAGAAGGATACGAAGTTATAACTGTCGGAAAAGCGCTTGGGGAAGCGGAACTTATTGCAAATATCAAAGATGTCTCCATACTCGGAATAAGATCAAAAACCAAAATCACTGATAAAGTTATTGCTGCTGCGCCAAAACTGCTTATGATCGGCGCTTTCTGCATCGGCACAAACCAGATAGATCTCGATGCCTGCACCGCCTCAGGTATAGGTGTTTTTAATGCACCATACAGTAATACAAGAAGCGTTGTAGAGCTTATCATCGGGGAAATAATCATGTTGTCCCGCCGCGCATTCGACAAAAGCAGTATGATGCATAAAGGAACTTGGGATAAGTCAGCTAAAAACTGCCATGAAATACGCGGAAAAACTTTGGGAATAGTAGGTTACGGAAACATCGGTACACAGCTTTCAGTTGTTGCCGAAAACCTTGGGATGAAAGTGATTTATTACGATATTGTCGACAAACTAGCCTACGGAAATGCCACTCGGGCAAGAACACTTGAAGAGCTTCTTAAAATTTCGGATATCGTGACCGTCCATGTCGACGGCAGAAAAAGCAACGCTGACCTTATCGGCGAACCGGAATTTTCAGTCATGAAAAAAGGCGCACTTTTTCTTAATGCAAGCCGGGGATTCGTCGTCAATGCTGACGCGCTTGCTAAATATATAAAAAATGGCCACCTGTCAGGCGCAGCGGTCGATGTATTCGTCAACGAACCTAAAAGTAACGGCGATCCTTTTAGTTCCGCCCTTCAAGGTCTTCCAAATACAATACTGACCCCTCACATCGGCGCCGGTACCGAAGAAGCTCAGGAAAATATTGCAAATTTTATCAGCGAACGAATCAAACAGTTTATTGACAAAGGAGATACATCTCTTTGCGTAAACCTCCCCCAGCTTCAGCTCCCGGAAGTCTTGAGGTCTCACAGGTTCATTCATATTCATAATAATGTCGCCGGGATCCTAGCAAAAATAAACGGAATTCTAGCTGACCACTCTATAAATGTTGAGGCACAATATTTGAAAACAAATGAAAAAATCGGATATGTAATTACCGATGTTTACGCGAAATACGATAAAAATGTAATTAACAAATTGCGCGAAATAAAAGAGACAGTCAAAGTGCGCGTTCTTTATTGATATGAAAAATATATATTTCACCGCAGGCCCCTCGGAGCTTTATCCGACCGTGCCTAAACATATAAAAAAAGCCCTCGATGAGCAGGTATGCTCAATGTCCCACCGAGGAGAAGCCTTTCAGGAAATGTTTTCGAACATGAAGGAAAAATTAAAAAAATTTCTCGGTATTCCAAGTGGTCACAAAATATATACTCTCGCATCCGCAAATGAATGTTGGGAACGGATAATCGAAAACACGGTAAAGGAGAAATCTTTCCATTTCGTCAACGGCGCGTTCGGAAAACGTTTTTTTGAAATCAGCGGTGAGCTGAAAAGAAAGCCTGAAAAGTTGGAGACAGAATTTGGAAAAGGCTTTGACTTCGATTCCGCATCTTTATCCAAAGACTCGGAAACAGTTTGCTTTACACATAATGAATCGAGTACCGGCGTTGCCCTTAATCTCGAAGGTATTTATCGTTTGAAAAACAAGTATCCTGACAAACTTTTCGCTATGGATGTCGTTTCATCGATTCCTTATGTAGATATAGACTATTCACTGGTTGACTTAGTCTATTTCTCGGTGCAGAAAGGGTTTGGTCTTCCCGCCGGGATGGCGATTCTCGTCGTTTCGGAGCACGCATATGAAAAATCGCTGCTTCTTGAAAAGTCGGGCGCTTATACCGGAAGTTATCATAAATTTTCTACCCTTGAAAAATTTTCCGAGAAAAAACAGACTCCGGAAACTCCGAATGTGCTCGATATCTATCTGCTCGATAAGGTACTTGATGATATGAAAGCCGAAGGACTTGATAAAATAAGAAAAGAGATCGATGTCAAAGCGAATTTATTATACGGATTTCTGGAAAATAACCATTCGTATGATCTTTTCGTAAAAAACAAGTCCGACCGTTCGCCTTCGGTTGTTGTTGTTGCGCCGCCGAATCAGGAAAAATTTCTCGATAAATTAAAGAAAAAAGGCTATATCGTCGGCAAAGGGTACGGACCTTACAAATCCTCGCATGTGCGCATTTCAAATTTCCCCGCACACCGCGTTGATGACGTCAAAAAAATTATCGCACTCATGTAATTATAAAGTATTAAAATATTATGAAACTGAAAAAACTGCTTAAACCGGAAAAGATATGGAAAGTGATCATAATTATTTCCTCCATACTTCTTATCCTGTCAAGTCTCTCGCCGTTACTATTTATAAGATGACATGTTGCTCGATCAGCCGATTGAGATGCTTATCCGGACCGCGCCAGCAACGGTTAAGCGCTTGCGATCACTCAATGTAAATACTTTTGGAGACCTCATTTTTTATTTCCCTTTCCGTTACAACGATCTTTCCTTAAAATCGGAGATCGGAAGGGCACAGTCGGGGGAGATAGTAACCCTGCAAGGGGAGATAATAGGATCGAAAAATGAAACCACGAGACGCGGTCTTATGATGCAAAAAATTAAGCTCTCCGATGGCACTGGGTCGATCGAGATCGTATGGTACAATCAGCCGTATATAACCGGCATGCTGCCAGTAGGTACACAAATTGCGGTCGGGGGAGTAGTGAGACGTTTTCTCCATGGCTTAACTCTTGAGCCGATCGAATATGAAATAATCCGCTTTCCTTCGCAGAAACTCCTTCATACGGGGCGTCTTGTACCGATATATCCGGAAACGCGGGGGATTTCTTCGAAAACTATCCGCGAAAAAGTGCGCTACGTGCTCGATCAGTTGGCATCTCATGATGAAAAACCAGCCGAACTACTGCCTAAGGTTATAAGAGAATACAATAATTTAGTTGACATCTGGACAGCGGTCCAACAAATTCATTTTCCAGATAATCACGAAAGTGGCGCATCGGCAAAAAAAAGACTTGCTTTTGATGAACTATTCCTTATCCAGCTATCCGCGGCCCTTATCCGGCTCGAATGGCAAAAAGAGACAGTCACAACCCCATTTACCAAATCTGGATTCGAATCGGAGCAGATTAAGGAGTTTATCGAAAATTTACCATTTAAGCTGACTGATTCACAATTGACCACCGTCAAAGAAATTTTCGCCGATCTTGCAAAAAAAACTCCTATGAACCGGTTTGTACAGGGCGATGTCGGATCTGGTAAAACCGTGGTCGCGGCGATTGCTGCCTATGGTGCGTTTCTTAACGGTTTTCAAACTTTAATTATGGCTCCGACTGAAATTCTAGCCGAACAGCACTACCGAACTAT
>CAYYYG010000016.1:0-23371 GCA_964476135.1 uncultured Gammaproteobacteria bacterium
AGGGATTCGAACCCCCGCAGGCATAAGCCGACAGATTTACAGTCTGTTGCGATTGACCACTCCGCCACCTCTGGTTATTGTACGTTGAATTAGTACGGATTAAATTATATCATAATATCCATGACACTTACGGAGCTGTCTTACTATACACGCAAAGCAGTGCCGCTTGCTGTAATCGGTATACTCGGATTATTGATCGCTTATTTTACAATAAAGATAATTCTTGAAGCGCCGGTCGATCCGGGGCCGGTAACTCCATCATACAACACCACATTCGGGCCGCTTGAACCGATTAAAATTGCAAGTGCCAAGCCATCTTCTGAGTATAAATTTACCTTCGATACGATCGAGGGTGTGCCGGTCAGCGTTGCCGAATCGGCAAAAATTTATTTTATTCCCGAAACAAATAGACAAATCGGTTATACGATCAAAACAAACACTATGGCTGAGGCGCTCGGATTCAACATAGCATCCAGTCCGGGTCAGGTTGAGTTTCCTTATATTACATATGAAGATCAGAAGCGTAAGCTGAAAGTCGATATAACCCGCTATAATTATGAGTACCAGTATACTTTAGGTGAAGACGATGCTTTCTTACAAAATCTTACAACAGTGCCTTCACCTTCTACAATCACCGGTCACGCAACCGATTTTGTTAAATCGGTCGGAAGATACCCGGATGAACTGGCTAGAGGTAAACCAAATATCGTTTTCTGGAAATTTGACCCAGTCGAGCGCAAGATAAATATCAGCGAATCTCCAAAGGAGGCCAATATGGCAGAAGTCGATTTTTACAGAGGGGACATAAACGAATTTCCAAGCGTGACTTCAAATTATTTCAACAGTAAAAATTACGTCCTAATTTTATATCACACGACCGGCATGCAAATTGTTAAGGCGCAAATCAACTTTTTCGAAACGGCCGCCGATCAGGAAGGAACTTATCCCCTTAAGTCAGCTGAAACAGCCTGGAAACAAGTGTTGGAGGGTAAAGGTATCGTGGTGAGCTCCGACCCGGATGTAAAAGATGTTACAATCAAAGAGATGTTTATGGCCTACTATGACCCCGACGAATACATGCCTTATCTGCAGCCTGTTTATGTTTTTCTAGGTGGACGGGGAAGTAGTTTCGCAGCATATGTTCCGGCTGTAGACGATACTCAGATATCTGCCGATAATAAGCCGAGTCCGTCAGTTACAGCCGAATAATTATGGCGTCGGTATGGAGGTGTATTTGACCGTAGATTTTATCCAGTCTACAAGGATTCTCGTGTCTGCAAATCGATCCTGACTTTTTAGAATTACAATTATATATTCGTGACCGTCTTTTTTATATAAGCTGACCAGATTTTCTCCGGCAAATTCGGTATAACCTGTTTTCAACCCGCCGATCCCCTGTATTTCCCCGAGTAGTTTATTCACATTGGATAGCTTGTGGAATATCTGATAATCAACATCTGAAATGGTTATTTCTTTTGTCCCGACGATTTTTTTAAGAAACGGATGGATCAGGAGTTCGCGGGATGCGATCGTAAGATCAAATGCGGTTGAATATTGATTTTGGTCATCCAACCCAGCTGGATTCACGAAGTGGGAGTCTTTCATCCCAAGTGCAGCCGCTTTATTATTCATGAGAGTGACGAAAGCATCATAGCCGTAGGCATCGGCGATCGCGTATGCTGCGTCATTGCCGGAGTGCACGAGTATTCCGTATAGTAAATTTTCAAGGGTAATCCGTTCGTTTTGGATAAGACCCATTGTTTGGCCTTCATTTTTAATCCTTGTTACTTCGATAATGTCGTCAGGCTTCATTACATCAAGCGCCACTAATGCGGTTATTATTTTAGTTGTTGAAGCCGGGTACATTTTTTCTTTCTGATTGAATGAGAGTATCGGCGTAAATGTTTCCATATCGGTAACATAGGCGCTGAATGCAGATATGGGTGGATAAGTAGCTCCATTTATTTCCGGTATTGGAGGGATTTTTATATCCAGGTATTCAGGTTCACTGTATCTGAACAAATTTCTATTGAAAGCGGCTGCCCGAAAATAATCAGAATCTCCCGGATAAAACAGGAACAGTAAGGTAAAAAACAGAAATAGTATATATACTCTGGTTCGCATGCGGCAATACAATTAATAGTATTATTGTACTATTTTTATGCCAAGTTCTTTTAACTGTTCATCCGTTGGAGCGGAGGGAGCCTCCATGACAGCTGTTTTTCCACCGGAACTCGCCGGGAATGGTACCACCTCCCGAAGTGACGGCTCACCGTTCACAGCCATCAGGAATCGGTCGATACCCGGAGCTATTCCCCCGTGCGGTGGAACTCCATATGTGAAAGCCGACAGCATGTGCTCGAACTGGCTTTTCTGTTCTTCACTGAAGCCGATTAGATCAAATACTTTTTTCTGAACTTCGGCGTCATGAATTCTGATACTGCCGCCGCCGACCTCGTATCCATTCAGCACTAAGTCGTGTTGGAGTCCGCGCACCTTCATCGGGTCTGTTTCGAGCAAAGCGACGTCATCCGGATGCGGAGCTGTAAACATGTGGTGTGAGGGTGCGAATTTTGCCTTGCCTGATCCATGAAAAAAGTCGGCCTCGGTCTGTTCGTTAAAGAGCGGGAAGTCGACAGTCCAGGAAAATGCCAACTCATTCGGGTCATTCTTGTTTTTTCTAAGATCGGGTTTGTCGGTGCCGTATTTTGACATCACCTCTTTGTGAGACAGTCTTGGCCAGGGAGTCTGCGAAATATGTTTTTCCGGGAATATTTCGGCAATCAGGCCTGTGAACATTTTTTCCGTCAGATCCATTATGTCCTTCTGTGTAATAAACGACATTTCCATATCGAGCTGGGTAAATTCGGCATAGGCTCGATCAGCTCTTGGATCTTCGTCCCGGAAGCATCTGGCGATCTGAAAATATTTTTCTATCCCGGCGACCATTAGAAGTTGCTTATATTGCTGCGGAGACTGAGGCAGGGCATAAAACTTACCTTTTTGCAATCTTGAAGGTACAAGAAAATCACGAGCTCCCTCGGGTGTCGTCTTCGTAAGCACGGGCGTTTCCACTTCGATAAATCCTTCCTTTGCAAGGTAATTTCTTATGAACATTGTCGTCTTTGAACGGTTGAGCAGATTTTTCATCATTCTTTTTCTTCTCAGATCGAGGTATCTGTATTTAAGTCTGATTTCTTCATCGATTTCATATCCGTCGGAATCGATAGGTATTGGTAGAGGCTGCGCTTTATTGATAACCTCCACTTTTTTGACTTCGACTTCCACCGATCCTGTTTTTATGTTCGGATTTATTAATTTATCCGGTCGTTTTTTTACCAATCCGGTGATTTTCAATACGTATTCAGTGGAAACGTCTCTTAGCTGCTCGCCTGTGCCAACACATTGAATAATGCCCGACCTGTCACGCAGATCTATAAAGACTATTTTTTTGTGGTCGCGCTTTGTTTCTACCCAGCCATATAATTCGACCTCCTGGCCGATTTTGTTTATGCTTTCCTCAATGAAGTATGGTTTCATAATCGTCAATTATAACATTATGCCGCAGAAAAATATTTGATCTTCCCGTTTAGGCGCTCCCGACCGTTCCAACGATTAACCTCGGCGTTATAGACCACATCCAGTTTCATCCCGCGCGAAAGCTCACCAAAACGGTCGCCCGTCGAGAAAGAAACCAGTTCCAATGGTTGAGAAGTGTGCTCGCTATCCTTAACGTGCATTTTAATATGATTGCCGGTTTTTCCGATTGTTTTCGCTTCCACAAGATCTACTTGGCTATAAAAAAGCGGATGTGGGTTGCCCATCCCGAATGGTTCCAGCTCTTCAAGATCATATGCAACATCAAGATCGAGCTCGCTTACCGGGATTTTCATATCAGCCTCGATGGTTTTCTCAAGATCCTCATCTTTAATAAGTAATGATGCTTTTTTATTGGCTTCTTTCGTAAACAAATCCAGCTTGTCTTTTTCTATCGAAAAGCCGGCGGCCTGAGCATGACCTCCGACATCGATAAGATGTTCCCTTAGACTTCGCAGAAAATCAGTCATGTGAAAGCTTTTTATCGAACGGGCTGACCCTTTATAAATACCGTCAGATTTGGTCATTACTATTACCGGACGATAATATTTTTCAAGCAGCTTCGACGCGATTAATCCGATGATCCCTTCGTGCCACGCTTCGGAGCGGACAATTATTATTTTGGGTATATTTGTGCCATATTCCCGCTCTACCTGCAAATTAGCCGCTTCGATCGCCTCCTTGACCAGGCCTTGTCTTTCCTTGTTCGAATCACCAAGCAGTGCCGCAAGCTGAAAAGCTCTTGATTCGCTTGTTGTACAGAGCAGTCTGAGCGCATCTAATGCATGACTCAATCTGCCGATGGCGTTTATTCTTGGCGCAATCATAAAGCCAATCTCGTACGGGGTGATCGGTTTTCCTGAAATACCTGACTGCTCCATTAAATGGCGCAACCCTATGCGGTTTAATTTCTGGAATTGTTTCAGTCCGTGTTTAACTACGCTCCTTGAAGGGCCGGTGAGCGGTACCAGATCCGCGATAGTACCTATCGAAGCAAGAGCCATGTAATCATGTGCGAAATTAGACTCCAGTTTTTTAGTGTTTGTGCCATCGGACGCCAGGAAATTTTCATAAATCATTTTCGAAAAAAAGTAAGACACTCCTGATCCGGAGAGTGCGGGGATGTGAAAAACGGCCTCGGCGCTACCTTCCGGACCAACCTCCGGCCGTAAATGATGGTCCGTGACGATTACCGGTATTCCTAAAGATTTAGAATATTCTATTTTTTCCTTAGCGGTTATGCCATGATCGACGCTTATTATGAGCGACGGGTCGAATTTGGATTTTATGTTATCGATGCCTTTTTTAGAGAATCCATACCCCTCATGTTGCCGGTGGGGGACATACGGCATTACATTAAATCCCAGCAGATGCATAGTTTCCCAGAGAATCGTGCCGCCTGTAATCCCGTCGGCGTCGTAGTCGGTGTAGATCACAACCGGTTTGTTTTTATCCTTAATTTGTTTAAGAATGCGTACTGTATTTTTAATTTCCTTATCATATCCGAAATCCTTAATCGACAATTCAAGCGGATTCGGTGGATTAGTAAAAGCTGATTTATCTTTTATATTGCGATTTTCGAGTATGGTTCCGATAATTTTTTCTTTTTTGTCTTTTTTGCCGTGTTTAAGTTCGGTTTTGTAAGATATTTTCATATTTTCAATCTATCAACTTATCTTGTGTTTTTTCGGCCGAGAGCATGTCTATTGAGGATAGTTTTTGTCCAAGACCGGTGAAGGTGGCTCCTACGGCCGCCGATTGATTATAGGCGTTAGTAAGATGCTTGTTCATAAGGTTAATCGCCGATTCGGTTTTTTCATAATCTTTTCTGATTGCCTGCAATGTGCTCAATATTTTTTTTGCCTCAGACTGGATTTTTTGACCTTCAAAAGACATAAGTATCGCCCTTAGGTAGGCATAAAAACTGAGTGGGGAAACCGGCAGGACTCGCTTATTCGAGCCGAAGTCGAACAGGTCGGCATCATTTATTATCTCATAATACATAGCCTCGGAGGGAACGTACATAATCGCATAGTCGACGGTATTTTCGGAAGTATTGATGTATTTTTTTGAAATATCGTCGATATGTTTTTTAACATCACGGATGAATTCCTTTTTTGCCTTCAGCTTTCCTAATTCGTCGGCTGCCTGGTTAAGTTTCCTGAAGTTTTCCAGAGGAAATTTCGAGTCGATAGATATCAGTCCCTGGCTGGTTTTTATTACCGCATCGACTTTTTCACCATTTCTAAAAGCATGCTGGAATTCATAAGATGCTGGAGGTAAGTACTGATTTAATAATTCCTTAAGAACCTGTTCGCCTATATTTCCCCGCAGCTTGGGCGACTGCAATAGTTCTTGAAGTTCCTTCATGGAGCGTCCGATTTCCGAGAATTCACCGATACTTTTTTGTACTGTGCCGATTACGGTTGCGGCTTTATCGAGTCGGTTGTTGAAGATATTCATGCTGTCGGTCATTTTCTTATCCATTTGGAAAGAAGAAGTTTCTACCCGCCGGCTGACTTCTTTAAGCCAGGTTACAAGATCATCTGACTGAGTTGACTTTTTTTCGAGGTTTTTGATCAGTAGATATACTACTATCAAGATAATAACTCCTATAACAGCTATTTCTATTCCGATAAAGAGAGAATTTTGATCCACTCAATGATTATATCACTGTTGAACCAAGCTCTTATACCAATCCGCCACCACCACGGAAGATTTTAGGTTTTAGCCAGTCCTGTGGCGTGCTGTTTTGCGAATCGTTCGATTGCGGCATTGATTGAGGCGCTGCCTGTTCGCCCTGCTGTTGGGAAAAACCCTGATTCATAGTTGCATTCGGCTGCTGCGGTGGTCTTGCTGGCCGTCTTATTGCCTGGGGATTCTGAAACTGCTGCTGCGGTGGTCGCTGTGTATTTTGTGATCCCTGCTGCATTTGTTGTGGCTGCATAGGCATCATAGGTCTTGCCATCTGCTTTCTCATAGCACCTAATTTCATGAGAGCCGCTGCTGCCTCAAATGTTTCTGCTTTGACAGAATATGAGGAAAACGAATTGGTAGCTGCGGTTATGCCGGCGTATAGATTTGTTGCGATGTCTTTGTCGATCTCGCATTTCAGTGTCAGGAGGACACGTAATACCATTTCCGAAACGGATGAAATAGTTTTGTCGACATAGTTTATGGTGCCGAAATTGGCATTTACAAGATGTCGATCGATATTAATGATGGTTTTTCCCTGGAATTCCCTTTGGTTATCGGTATAAATTTGTCCAAGGACATTCAGGTTGGGCGAGTCTATAACGATTATAAAATCAGCGGCCCCTCCGGAATAGCTATATTGTACTTTTTGAGGATCGAGTTTGGGTTGGCCGGCGGCAGGAAATATAATTACATTAAAAGTGCCCCCATCGATATTGTAGTCCACTTTGTCGACTGCTCCTTCGGTGTAGGGGAATGATATTGTCAGATTATCCCCAACCGTTTTAAATGCGGTCTGTATTTTGTCTGATCCAATAAGATCGCTTGTAGGCGTTTTTGCGGCTACGATGGATACGTTTTTACCGAATTTTGTTAAGCCCAAATATAAGGAAGTACCGGCAGCAATGGTGTCTGCTGTTGCGCTTGAGGATAATACTATAACTCCATTCATTCCTTTGGTTACTGCTTCCGCTATCTGATTTAATACAGCAGGGTTAGTTTGTTCGACAGGATTCATACTACTATAAGATAATTGTTATAGTATGAATTTTACCACATCACCCACCCTTAAGTCAAGCTGAGGATTAAGGAGTATACCTGATTCCTGGCCTCTTCGAACCTCATCGACGGATTTTGCCCGGATCTTCAATGATATGAGTTTTGCTTTTCCTATAAGACTATTATTTCTGTATGCTTCGATATTATCTCCGAGATTTGCTTTACCTTTGCTGATCTGGATTCCATATACTTTCTCGTTTTCGATGATGAAGTTGGCAAGGATTTTTGCTTCTCCCTTAATATTTTTTTCGTTTTCTTCTTTTTCCTTAAGAAGTTCAGAAACCTCAAGTAATTCTTCAAGAAGTTCATATATTATTTCGTAGGTTTTTATGACTACTTTTTCCTGTTTTGCAGTCTGCCTGACTTCCGCGTCCGGTTTTACGGCAAATCCGACGACGATCGACTTAGTCGTCTTGGCCAGAAAAATATCCGATTTGTTGATCGCGCCTACAGAGCTCAATATGATATTTATATTTTCGTTACCGTCCAGTGAACCGTTTATCGCATCAAGCGATCCCTGCGAATCGACTTTTATAATTAAATTCAGTTTTTTTCTCTGTGGTTTTTGGGAGTATAACTGGGCCAGATCGAGAGGCACGTTCGTTTGGGTGTGAGATTCAGCGATTTTTTCTTCCGATGGAGCAGAGGTGATTACAGTGCCCACTTCAGGAGCCTCCGAAAATCCGAGTATTTCAAATGGTAACGAGGGTTCCGCCATGTTAATCTGCTTTCCGGTGTCATTGATTATTGAGCGAATCTTGGTAGGCTGAGATTCAGCGTAAACAGTATCACCGACTTTAAGTCGACCCTCTTTTATAATCGCGGTCACAACCACACCGCGACGGTCTTTTTTTGTCTCAAGAATAAATGCTTTTGGTGGGTTTGCTGTATCGTATTTAAGATTTTTATCTGACGCGATAAGCAATATAGTTTCCAGAAGTTCCGGGACTCCTTTACCTGATTTGGCAACGATTTCTACTACCGGAATTTTTCCTCCATGAGATTCGGTTACCACTTCATATTTGAGCAAATCTTTCTGTACTTTAGCTGCATTCGCCCCCGCGACATCCATTTTGTTTATAGCGATTACATAAGGTATGCCCGCAGATTTAATATGTGAGATTGATTCTATAGTTTGTGGCATTAGAGAGTCGCGTCCGTCGACGATAAGGATAGCGATATCGGCAACGTTCGCTCCCCTAGAACGCAAGAGTGAAAATGCTTCATGGCCTGGTGTATCTATGAAAGTAATTTTGCTTGTGGGATACCCTTTGATACCAGTATCTATTTCATATCCACCAATTTTTTGGGTTATGCCTCCATGCTCACGTTCGGTGATGTTACTTTTTCGGATTGTGTCAAGCAAAGTGGTTTTGCCATGATCGACATGGCCCAGGATTGCTACGACTGGCGGTCTGTTATTCATATGTTGTATTATCCAGTTCGATTATTTCGCCTCTTTTTCGGCTGGTTTTTCGGCTGGTTTTTCTTCTGATGTGGGAGCAGGCAGCTGGATGATGTCTATGCTGTATCCGGTTAGTCGTGAAGCCAGATTGACATTTATGCCTTTCGCACCGATTGCAAGAGGGGCCTGTGACACGTCCACAGTTACCTTTGCATTTTTAGTATCTTCATTTATCTCGACTTGCTGTATTTTTGCTGGAGAAAGCGCCGCCGTAAGAAAAATTTGCGGATCTTTGTTCCATTGGATAATATCGATTTTTTCATTTCCGCCAAGTTCATCGGTCACAGTTTCCACTCTGGTTCCTTTCTGGCCTACACAGGCGCCAACAGGATCCACGCTTCTTTGACTGCTGTTAACCGCGATTTTAGCACGCTCACCCGGTTCTCGCACGATAACTTTAACCTCTACCGTGCCATTTGCAATTTCCGGAACTTCGCGCTTGAAAAGTTCTCTTATGAGTGCCGGATCTGATCGCGATAAGATTATTCGTGAACGCTGAGTCGGGTCCTCGTTTATTTCTTTGAGGTAAAATAACATTGAGGTATTAACCTGATATTTTTCATTTTTTATCTGTTCTTCCTTGGGAAGGATTGCTTCCGACTTTCCTATATCGACAAATGCATTGTAACCGTCAAATCGGATTATTCTGCCGCGAACTACGGTGTGTAACTGATCTTTATAAAAGCTTATAACAGTCTTTTTTTCGGACTCCCTGATTTTTTGAAGCATTACTTGTCTTGCGGTTTGGGCAGCGATTCTCCCAAAACCGGGCGGGGTGATGTCTTTGCCTTCATAAAGTATTTTTGTTTCACCGTTCTCACGATTTATCCGGACTGTGATTTCATCGGCAAAATCATCAGGATACTCCTTTTTGAAAGCAGCTAAAATTGCCGCCTCAATGGAGGTGATGACATCTTCGGCCGATATGCCTTTTTCAGTTGCCACCTGATTCAATGCCAGTGCAAATTCACTTTTTATTATTGTCATATGTTTATTCTAACACAACCGTTTATTTTTTTTCTGTTTCAGCCGGTTTTTTATCTGCCGCCGGGGCGACTGTCGCTTCACCTTCAGCCGGTGCTTTCTCAGTTATAACTTCAGGTGCAGCGGCAACTGTTGTTTCAGGAGTGACACTCTGCTCCTTATGCTCGACAACCGAAACGATTGTTTTATCAGCATCATCAATAACTTTGTATGCTTTAGATTCTTTGAGTGAGCCAACTTTTATTTCATCACCGATTTCTTTCAGAGAAGTGATGTCAATCTCGATCGCTGCCGGGATTTCAGCCGGAAGTACCTCGATTGTCAGTTCTTTTAACTGGGTCAACAGGATAGCACCCTTATGTGCCACTGCAGGAGATGTTCCGATGATAACAACTGGCACCTCAGTGCGAATTTTTTTGGATAGATCGATTTTTCTGAAATCGATGTGTAGTATATCTCTTGATACCGGATGACGCTGCACATCGCGTATAAGTGTCGGATAAGATTCTTTTTCGACCTTAATATTTATGATTGCTGTTTCTTTTGCTATTTTGAAAGCCTGAATAAAGTCTTTTACACCTACTTCAATAGCCAGCGACTCGAAAGCAGTGCCGAATATATTCGCCGGAATTACACCCTCTTTTCTTAATTTCTTTACTTTTTTACCCGTAACAGTGCGTTTTTTTGCTTCTAATAAAAGCTGTTCTTTTGCCGATGATTTTGATTTTGCCATAATTTAAAAAATGTTAATAATTTTGCTGATTCCGCATTAATTCGATAAGAAATATCTTATCTGCTTTAATGGATGTATTATAGAGTATCGCGTTATCTTTGACAAGAGCAGAAAAGTTCTTGTTTAAGATAAAAATAGTATCGGGAACCCTGAAAGTCAACTCAAAGTCGTAGTCGGGTGAGCCAATCTGTTTTTGTAAAACAAGCTGATAAATATTTTTTCCGGTATTTATGATTTCCTTTTGAAAGTAATCGATTTCGATCGTATACATTGCCGAGTGGGGGATTTCGACATAGACACCAATTTTTTTATACAACTCATTGGACTCGTCGTATTTGGTTTCTTTGTTTCCGTTTATTTTTATCTGTCTGACTTCAGCGGAAACTGGTAATAACACCTGGAAATAGTTTTTGTAGACACCTCCGGGGAATTGGTTATTCGGAGAATTATTCCTAATTATTGTTTTGAGACGACTTTCCGCGTCGCCGTTTTTGTTAAGGCTTACTTCCAGTGATGTAGACTGAGTAATGAAAAAGTTCGCCTTATTTACCCCCAGATTGGCATCAAACGGGAATAGGAAGTCGTTAGCACAGGGAGTGTCCGATACGGAACATTGAGGTGTTATAAGCCGGCCCGTCCAGTGCAGCGTGTCGGCCATATTCTGCAGTTCATTATCTTCGAAATTGACAGCGATCTGTTTTTCATTTAGGGCTTTATATATACCTTTAAGCGCTCCGATTGATGGGTTATCTTCCAGTTGAATAGACATGCTGTCGGCGACGGCGGAAAGAAATGATTTTTTTTGAATGGACCCTGGGAAAAAGTCCTTTTCGGCATAAAGCTGCGCTTTTAAGTAAAAGTTATCTCTGTTTATTGTTTCTCTATATTCGGGAATATAAATTTGTCCGACACCTTCCAGGATTGTCTGAATAGCGGTTGTTGTGATTATTATCCCGCCATCAAAGCCGTTAAATCCCATCTCGCGGTCTAGAAATTTTACTGCCGAAAGGTAGTTTTCGTGGAAATCAGGGGAAAATGCCGAATCGCGTAGAAACCAGTGCGGCTGATTGAGATAGGTGCGGATAGGTTCCGGCGGGGGAATGTGCGCATTTAATTGACCGTCGGCATCATAGACGTCGTAAATTGTGATCGATTTTATTTTGAATTTTTCAACATTCAATAGTCCAAAAGACCCTATGAAGCCGCCTCCAGGTCTTAGTTCCATATTATTTGCAAACAGAAGCAGATATTTTTTTGTCCCTTCCGATGCCATTAATTTGTCGAGATTCGGCAAGATTTTCCGGCTGATCTCCAAAATTTCTATAATTCCGGATAATTTTTTCTTTTGTGTCGTTAGTTCGTCGTTCCATTCCGGTAATTTTTCATGAAGAATAACCAGATCTCGAAGCAGATCATCTGTCTTTTTGAGTATGTTTTTTTGTTTGTGTTTCAGAAGCTCCGTGTCGAAGTTGCTGCTCTCTTTATTCATGAGCAGCCTGGAGAATTCTGTAGCTTCATCTATAAAAGGAGCGGCAGTGATTATTGCTTGACGGCCTGATTCGTTCAGCTCAAATAAATTATCCGGATAGGAGGCGATGTTAAAAAATAGCAAGGTGGGTCTTGCGAATGAGTAGAGAGTCGATGCCATTGGTAGGCTATTGTCAATCTTTTTTATTGAGTTTTTGGCTTGTTGCAGGTCTCCGTTTTCAAGATGCTTCAAACCTTCGATGAGGGAATAGCTTGATTTTGCAAGCGGGACAAGGAAAGCGATATGAGATAGGACTATTAATACTAGCAGAGATAAAATCAGTCTCTTTTTCGTAAAAAGTTTTTTTAGAGGCTTTTTTCTAACGATTTTATTCCTTTCCTCTACATAAATGTAATTATCCAAGGTGAGCATCCATTCGCTTCCGGGCTCGTTAATAAACCACAACATCTTCTCCATGTTGTCTTTGTCCGGAAGGCCTCTAATTGCGTTGATTATTTTACTGTGCGAATGGTTATTCTTTCTTAAATATTCAGCATTTTTCTCAGATCGTTTTCTGTCTCCCGTGATTATGAACAAAAGTTTTGACGATGTGTCTGAAGCAATTTTTTTTATTTCATGATCTTTAAGATTTATTAAAAAGCATGTTTTATACCGAGATAAGTTTGGTGGGATTACCGGACTTACATAAACTTCTGCGTCAAAATAGGAGAGAATTTTTTTGATTTCGGAAGAGTAAGGGGTGCCTACAGGGTCGATTATCAAATACCTTTCTTTTTCACCGCCGTACTCGATCGTAAATCCTTTCATATATATATTGTATAATGTCGACAGTATATCTTTTTTATTTAAGTGATGAAGAATAAAATTATTAGTCCTGATGAAATCGATAGGATATCGGTATTGTCAAAGGGTAAACGGATTGTGTTTTGCGGTGGGTGCTTTGACATTTTCCACTACGGACATTTAGTTTTTCTGACTGCGGCAAAAGCCAGTGGAGATATTCTGATAGTTCAGGTTGAATCTGATGAGTTTATAAAAAAACGAAAAAAACGCATACCGGTACACAATCAAGAGCAAAGATGCAGCATTATTGCAGCGCTTGAATGTGTCGATCTGGTTTTGCCGATACCGCTGCTGAACGGCGATAGCGAATACGGCGACATTGTTTCAAAATTGAAGCCAGCAGTTATTGCGGTTACGGAGGGCGATATAGCGATCGACAAAAAACGCCAGCATGCTGAGGCGGTCGGTGCGGAAGTGCGGAGCGTATGTCCGCCTTTTAGTTCATTTTCAAGTTCAAATATTGGCAAATATGAGGGTATTTTTAGCGATTGATCCAAACGAAGAAATACAGAAGGAAATTTTCCGGCAAGTAGCCCCGATCTGGGACGATTACCAGGAATTTACCTGGATTCCGCCGGAGAAATATCATATTACTGTACAGTTCATCGGAGACGTGGTGCAGGAACAGAAGTTAGTACAGATGGAAAAAATTATCGGTGAGCTAACATACGATATACCACGATTCACTCTTTATGCCCATATGGCTGACGTGCTCATAAACCAACGAATAACGCTATATATAGAATTTTATAAAGATAATAATCTCGAAAAATTAGTCCGCAGACTGCAGGACTCATTGGCGATTATCCCGACATATCGTTACATGCCACACATTACTCTTGCAAAATATAAAATACCTTCTAAGCAGCAATACCAGCATCTTAAGAAAAAAATTCAGAAATTACCTTTAGATATAGCCATCGAGGTCGACAGCGTACATCTGTACGAAAGTATTCTAGCGCGGCCACATCCTTTTTATAAAAAACTTAGAGATTTTCCTCTTCTTTCCGGATAATTTTAGATTTTAAGGTAGCTGCGTATAATCGTGTCGAGATGTAGATATTTAGCCGCTATCTCAAAGGCGAGAATGATAAATGTTATGAAGATGCTCTTTTTGAAGTCCATCATAAAATATTTTCGCTGTACTTTGTCATTGTCCGTCTCATTCACTATTTCTACTTTTTTGCGATTGCGTACAATAGATTTTTCATTATTATCAGTATGAGTTATAATGTCTGTATTCCTGCGTGCTGCGGCTCTTATTTTTTGTTCGCGTGTTTTTTTTGGCATGGCAAAATATTGTAACATATTGCAAAAATAAATACTGTTGATATAAAATGTCATATGAATAAAAAAATTCTCATATTAATCGGTGTCGTGGCTTATATATTGAGTTCTGCTGTTTCTTACGCTTATTTTTCCAAAACAGTCGCTGTCGAAGATACGGGTGAAAAAACGGATTACATCTCTCCTTTAGGAGAGGGAAATGAGGAAGAAATTGCCAAAGAATCATCTGAGCCCGCAACGGAAGAGTGTCCGATGAATGGAAAACTATATCCGGTCTCTAGTAAAGAAAAATGGGAACAGAGGAGACCGCTTGGAATAATGGTAGAGAACCACAAGGATTCACGACCTCAATCCGGATTGAATTCTGCTGACATCACATACGAGGCAGTCGCGGAAGGTGGTATCACTCGATTTCTTAATATATTTTATTGCTCCGATGCCAAACCTGTCGGTCCGGTGCGTTCCGCAAGAATTTATTTCATAAGATTGCTTCAGGAGTATGGCCAGTTTCCCTTATACGCACACGTAGGAGGAGCCAATAAAGATGGCAAAGCAGACGCACTTGGGGAAATAAAAAAACTGAAATGGTTCGCATACTCAGATATGGATCCGCTTTATGGAATGTCATTCCCATACTTCTGGAGGGATTATGAAAGAATTCCAAACACAGATACAGAGCATACGATGTACACCGATACGGCAAAGTTATGGGATTACGCAGCGAAAAAAAGAAAATTAACCAATGTAGACGAGGATGGTGAATCATGGGATGCAAAATTTGTGAAGTGGAAGTTTAAGGATGAGGCAGAGCAGAATAAACGTGGATCGGTGGGAAGTATAAGCTTCGGGTTTTGGGATCAATTCGCATCCGATTACTCGGTCGCCTGGAAATATAATGCAAAAAATAACATTTATTATCGTGAAAACGGAGGCGCCGAACATAAAGACAAAAATACTGGTAAGCCCATGGAGGCAAAAAATTTGGTCGTTGTTTTGGCCAAGGAATCTGTTGTTAACGATGGATATGAGCACGGACAACATCTTTATTACGACATCCTAAAAACAGGAAACGGTTACTTATTTCAGAACGGGCAGGCGGAAAAAATAAAATGGAGTAAAAAAGATGGTTATACTCGTATGACCTTCACCGACTCAAAAGGAGCGGAAGTTGAGTTTGTTCGTGGTAAAATATTCATCGAGATACTACCGCTGGAAAATCAGGTTACTTATTAATACAGCGATGGTGTATTCGAGCCTAGAATATGCTCCGTACAATTATTACCTCAAAAACCAGGCGCAAAATATTGGAATTATTTTTTCATAGTCCATCAAGTCAGCACTATTTAAGAAGTATTGTGCGGCTTATAGATGAGGAAGTAAACGCCGTCAAACGTGAACTCGATATTTTGTCAGAGGGTAAGGTGCTGCTTAAGGAGAAAAGACAAAATAAAGTCTATTACGTTCTCAATAAGTCTTATTTATATTACGAAGATTTTCTTAGGCTGTTTACAAAAACATCCGATTTGGCGACTGGTTTGTATGAGAAAGCAACAAAAATAGGAAAAGTGAAATATGCAGTTGTTTCCACCAAATTTTCCAAAAAAATTCCTATAAACGAAGACGAAATATACTTACTCCTGGTCGGTATAATCGTGCTCCCCGAAGTGGTGGCAGTAATGTCCGAGGCGGAAAAAAGTTTCGGCCGGGAAATCAATTATACTGTCATGACCGAAGATGAATTCAGTTTCCGCAAAAAAAATAATGATCCTTTTATTTGGAAGTTTTTAAAACAGCCAAAAATAATGCTCATCGGTCATGAAGAGGATCTGGTAAAATAGTTTCTTAACATATGCGTGCATTTAAAATAATACTAACAGTTTTCGTTATTATGACGATCCTTTGGATCGATCTTCCAGAATCTTATCCGGTAAAATTCAACATCGCGAATAAAAAAATCGACTTTACATTAAAACCCCCAGTCATAACCTATTCTCAGAATGGCAGACAAATTCAAAAAGTATTCAAGACCTATTTAGGCCTTGATCTGAGCGGTGGCAGTCATTTAGTTTTTGAGGCAGACACCAAAAAAATAAAGCCGGAGGATTTAACCGATGCGCTGAATTCAGCCAGGGATGTAATCGAAAGACGAGTTAATTTATTTGGAGTATCTGAGCCATCTGTCCAGACAGTAAAATCGGGCAACAGCTACCGTATAAGCGTTGATCTACCCGGAGTTGAAGACGTCTCACAGGCAGTTGGCTTGATTGGCGCAACAGCGCAGCTGACTTTTAAGGAGGAGGGAAAGCTTGATCCGGCAGAAGCGACTACAACACCCGATATTTACAAACTAAACAAAGATACCGGACTTACGGGAGCGGATGTCAAAAAAGCGACGGTAACATTCGACCCGCAGAACGGCGAGCCACAGGTAACTTTACAGTTTAACGATCGTGGAGCTAAATTATTCGGAGAAGTGACTACGAGGAATGTAAAGAAACAGGTTGGAATATTTCTAGATTATTTCCCGCTTTCGGCACCGGTAGTGCAGCAGCCGATAACAGACGGAAATGCTGTAATATCCGGCAATTTTGATATTGAGGGAGCCAAGCAATTGGCGATTGCAATTAACTCAGGTGCTTTACCGGTCCCAATAAGGCTGATAGAGCAGAGAAACATCGGTCCCACAATCGGTGCCGTTGAAGTTGAAAAAAGTCTGTACGCCGGAATTGTCGGACTATCGATGGTGCTTATTTTCATGATTGCCTATTATGGAAGACTTGGCGTAATCGCATCGATGGGACTTATTATATACGGTCTTATATCGTTAGCAATTTTCCGGGCAATACCGGTGGTTCTTACGCTCCCCGGAGTTGCCGGATTTATACTTTCTATAGGTATGGCTGTCGATTCTAACATTCTTATTTTCGAGCGCATTAAGGAAGAATTACGGAAGGGAAAATCTCCGGAAATCGCAATCAGGCTCGGATTCGGAAAAGCAATTTCGGCTATAAAAGATGCTAATGTCACAACTCTCTTAATTTCGTTTATTTTGTTCAATCCATTAAATTGGGAATTCCTGCCACAGTTTGGATTAGTGCGTGGATTTGCCTTAACTTTGGCGATAGGTGTCGGGACGAGTCTTTTTACCGGAGTTGTCATTACTCGTCGGCTTATAAAATGGTTTTATAAATATGATTAATTTTTTAAAGTATCGCCTAATTTATTATTCAATCTCGCTTATTGTTATCGGTTGTGGTTTATTTTCCATCTACCGATGGGGTTATATTTACTCTATAGATTTCGTCGGCGGTACGAACCTCGATTACCAGTTCAGTAAAAAAGTGGAAGACAAACCGGTAAGAGAGGTTTTTAAATCGAATAATATAGATGTTATTTCCCTTAAATGGGAAGGCGAGAGACTTATCGCGCGTACGAAAGCTATTGATGAGAAGAAGGAAGCTAGTCTTAAAAATTCTTTAAGCGAAAAAACGGGCGCAAGCGTCAAAGTACTCAAGTCGGAAACAGTCGGACCTACTTTAGGAAAGGAAACTTTATATAAAACCCTGATCGCATCAGGTCTAAGTGTACTTGTCATCTTGGTTTATATGAGTTTTGCATTTGGCGGCGTATATTTTGCATTGGCCGCAATAATTGCTCTTTTCCATGACATTCTCGTTGTTTTTGGGTCATATTCTCTGCTTTCTCATTTTTTCGGAGCGGAGCTCGATACGATGTTTGTCACTGCTGTTTTGATCTCGATGTCATTTTCAGTACACGATACGATTGTTATTTTCGATAAAGTTCGCGAATACTCAAAAAGCGAGCCTGCAATCGGGATAGTCAATATTGTCAATAAAGCACTTACTGAAACTATGGTGCGCTCAATGAATAATTCAATGACGAATATTTTCATGCTTCTTGCGCTAACTTTGCTGGGCGGGGAGACAATTAGATTTTTTATCATCACTTTGCTTATCGGTACGATAACCGGCACCTATTCCTCGCCGTTCGTCGCAGCGCCTGTTTTAGCTTGGCTTAAAAGGAAAAAAAGCGACGCTTAAAGAAAATGAATATCTACACTTTTCCACTGGGTCAGATGCAAGCAAATTGTTACCTCTTAATAATAGATAGAGAATGTATCCTTATCGATGCGGCAGACGATGCGCAGTTTATTCTTGAAGAAATATCAAGAAGAAACCTCAATCTGCTTGCTCTTATCGCCACTCATGGGCATTTTGACCATATAATGGCAGTCGGAGAAATTCAACTGGCGATGCCTAAAATACCATTTTACATTAATAATAAAGATACTTTTCTCCTAAACAGGATTGGAGAGACAGCGAAATATTTTTTAGGCTATGATCCGCAGGTTATTCCGCCGCAGTCTTCATATCCATTGCACCCCGGCATACTGAAGGTTGGTCCGTTTTCGTTTGATATTATCGATACACCCGGACATACACCAGGAAGTGTGTCTTTATATCTTAAAAATGAAAATATAGTGTTTTCCGGTGATACATTATGTTGTGGGGGTATTGGCAGGTATGATTTTTCATATAGCGACAAAGAGCAATTGTTTAAATCGGTGAATACATTACTTAAATTTCCTCGAGCAACAACTATTTATCCAGGCCACGGGAAAAGCACTTTCGTGGAAAATGAGAAGGAGACACTGCTTGATTTTAGCTAAAAATAATAATATAGTGTTTGAATATGTATAAAACTATATTGAAACGTTTAACGCCTCTATTATTTATGGTTTTGATTATCGCGCTTATAGTAGGCAGATCAGAAAGTCCATTTAGTGTCAATGTTTCCGCAGCCGAAGAAGGTGTAAATTTGTTAATAAATCCATCGTTCGAAGGGCTCGGAGCGCCAAATCAGTGGCAGAATCCCTGGATGCTTTCCACGCAATATGGGTTTTTAGGGTCCTTGTCACAGGACTTAACTACGTCCGTCGAAGGTTTGGCTTCAGCCCGTGTCGGTATTGCTGGCAGTGTTTCTACTGCACCTAATGTAGTCTTGGTTCAAAACAATTTCCAAACTGAAACAGGGGTTACTTATAATATAGATTTCTGGGCAAAATCAGCTGCTTCAAGGCAGATTAATGTTATGGTTCAAGACGGGACTGGTTCAGGAATTTTTGTACACCAGTATATGAATACTCCAGTGACACTGACTACCGCATGGCAAAGATACACACTTACTTACATGTCTTCGCAAAATCTCGTAAACACATTTTTGATTTTCGGTGTCGGACAATCGCAGCCAGACGTCTGGTTTGATGACGTTTATATGGGTGCTGGTCCTCGTCCGGCTTCACCAACACCAACAGCAACACCCACTTTAACATCTACGCCTACTGCAACTCCAACAGCAACACCTACACCAGATATTCAAGCACCATTGGTTGCTGTAACCTTTCCAACGAACGGTGGTAAAGTTAAAAAAGATACCAATGTAACTATTCAAGCAACCGCTTCAGATAATGTTGCGGTAACACAGGTAAGGTTTTATGTGGATAACGTATTAAAATGTAGTGATTCGGTAGCGCCATACTCATGTCTTTGGCATGTACCGAACCCAAACAGCATTTACTATACGTTAACGGCGAATGCAGAAGACTTGGCGGGTAACATTGGTGTAAGTGCCGCTGTTGTTGTCAAGTCAATAAAGTAATAAATATAATCAGATTTGTATTTTCTCTATTTCTTCAACAAGAAGTTGACGCTCATTTTTGATCGCACCTTCTTCGACCATCTTAAATAGAGAATTTAGAATTTCGCCCACCTTTGGTCCCGGATTTATTTTCAAAATTTCCATCACGTCGCGACCGTTTACTTTCAGGTCCGTGACCTTAAACGGTTCATTTTGAACTTCAATGAGCCTTTTCTTAAAAAGCTCATATCTCCATGATGTAGGAGTTGCACCGCCGCCAACGCGGTCGCCTGTTCTCAGATCAAGCATATCCTGCAGGTATTCAAGGCCGACCTCTCTTATAAACCGGCGAACTGCTTTGTCGGTTTGAAGCTCGGAAACGGTGAACTGATGTTTTGCTACTAATCTTATTAGTTTCTCCGCTTGTTTATTGGAGAGTCGGAAACGTTTTGCGATTTGCTCTGCCTGCTGTTCTCCTACAACCTCATGATTATAGAAGGTGATTAAGCCGGTATTTTCGTCTTTTCTGAATGTTTGGGCCTTGCCGATATCATGTATAAGTGTGGCAAAGCGTGTTATCGGATCTTTTGAAGGACAGCTTTTGAGGGCCATTACGAGGTGGGTACCAACATCATATATATGATGTCTTTTCGGGCTTTTTTGAGGTACGGAAAAACAAATGTTTACTTCAGGTAATATATAACTTAATAAATCGGAGTTTCTCAGGAATAAAATTCCTTCGGCAGGATGTTCGGACGCCAAAATTTTCAGAAACTCATCACGGATTCGTTCCCAGGAAATGTGCTGTATAAGGCTTGCGTTTTTTTTGATCGAAATTCTTGTTTTGTCCTCGATAAGAAATCCGAGTTCCGAGGCAAATCGAACTGCTCTCACGAGTCTGAGCGCGTCCTCGCTAAAGCGTCGATCAGGATCGTCAACAGCGACGACTAATTTTTGTTCCAGATGCTTTTTACCTTCATATGGATCTGTAAGTCTATTGCCGTCAAATGCCATTGCGTTTATAGTGAAATCGCGTCTTTTCAAATCCTCCTCAACGGTATCCGCCCATTCGATTGATTCCGGATGCCGCATATCTGTATATTTGCCTTCGCGGCGGAAAGGCGTTATTTCAAACAAATGCGTATCATCTGCCATCTTAAAGGGAACCGTTACAGTGCCGAATGTATTATGATAAAAAGAGTCCGGAAACAGTTTTTGAATCTCCTCCGGCTTAGCATTTGTTGTGAAGTCCCAGTTTGTAATTTCATTATCCAAAAGTAAATCACGAACCGCGCCGCCCACTAGGTATATTTGATAACCTTGTTTACGGAAAGCATCCATGAAATCTTGTATATATTCAGGTAAAGCTAACATGATCCAATTATACCCTAAAGAAGTATTTGGCGAGTTTATCAAACACCAGAAGATATACCGGGTTAGTCACCAATTTAGTGGCATTTTTGATATCGTACCACCCGGCTTTGTAAAACTCTCTTTTGTCAAAGTTAAATTTAATGATTTCGCAATGGACGAGGTGCCAGAAATCGTAGTGTGTTTTACAAGGAAATTTTGGATTGTTAATTTGAATAATCGAAATGTCGAATAATTGTATTTTTTCCGAGGTTAATTCCATTTTCAGCTCTTCTTGCCATTCCCTCTTAACAGTCTGAAGCGGGTTTTCACCCACATCGATGTGTCCGCCGGGTGGCATCCAGCTGTCGGCTTTTATATGGTGGCCGATAAATATTTTTTTGTCTCTTAGATTTACAGGTATGAGAAAGGTGCAAAAATGTGACGCAGCTCCTTCATCTCTATAATAGGGAGGGCCCTGATCAATTCTATCGCAAAATTTTTTATAGATTTCTTTATCGATGTATTCTTTATCGGACAATGACAGAACTGATTTTCTGAGTGACTGACGCATATTATCCAATAAGCGATTTTAAGATGTCTAAATTTTTTTTGTCCGGACCCATATCGTCGAAGCCGGGAGTTTCGATTATGAAAGGTAAATGGTTGAGTTTTTCGTGATTGAGAATATTTTTAAAAACGTTTATCCCGACGTTTCCCTGACCGATATTATCGTGCCTGTCTCGCAAAGATCCGAGTGGGTCACGACTGTCATTTATATGTAAAAGTTCCAGTTTTTTCAGACCTATCAAACTGTCAAAAAGATCCAAGAAGGTATTCAGTTTGTCCATTGTTGATAGATCATATCCGGCTGCATGCAGATGGCAGGTATCGAGACACACTTTGATGCGACTGTTGTTTACAGCTGTTATTATTTCTCCTATTTCCTCAAGAGTCCGACCGATTTTGCGGTTGCCCGCGTTTTCGATAATAAAATAAGTATCTTCAGGAGTATTAGCCAGAATCTCCGAGATATTTTTTATCAGAACGCTGAAGTTTTCTTGATCGGTAATTTTTGTGGGTGAGTCATCGCCGTGATTTTTAAATGATCCAAGATGAATAATACTACCCCTGATTCCCATTTTTGCGGCCAGTTTCAACTCATGAATTAAAGATCTTACTGAAATTTCTCCACCTCTTTCATGATTTCCTAAGTTTACCAAGTATGAAGCGTGGAAGAATACAGCTTCTACATTTAACTGCTTTTTTTGTACAATGAAGTCGGTTATTTCTTCAGGATTAGGTGACGCAAAACTCCAACCACGTGGTGATGTGGAAAAAATTTGCAAAGAATTGCCGCCCATTTCAATGATTTTTTTTAAAGGGTTATTGTACCCGCCTGCAATTGAAAGATGAGCGCCGATCTTAATATTCATAAAACGTAATATATCACATTTTCTTTTCAGTTTTGAATAGATAGGACGTTGAGCATGATGCGACAATAATGCATATGTTATAATATTATAGGTTATTTCCTTATTGAGTAGCTCCTTAAGTGAAGTACCTGAACTTTAAAAATGAGGGAAGGAATATGAGATTCTTTACACCTAAGATAGGTCTTATAAAAATAAGGTCTGTCTTGGGTGTAAAGATTATCTCATAACAAAGGAGTGCATATGTTTAGCATATATCACCAGCATAAACAGTATCAGTTTGAGTATGATTTTCCGAATCAATGGAGAACATCGGTCCCTGTTTGGTATTCGGAAAGTAATTTCCAGCCTATTGATATTGACGGTATAATCCATAGATTCCAAAAAAAGGATTTCTCGCAATTGCCCGGATTATGGGGAGTTGTAGCATTGGCGATTGCTACGAATACTCCAGTTCCGAGTAATTTACCAATGTTTGTATATAGTGAGGCATTAACTATGCTTACTGCATACAGTAAAGGCATAAGAATATGTCCACATGGCTGTTTGAACTGTGAATTTCAGGCTACGCTTAATGCGATTCATCGATGTGTTAATGTGAATTAATATAATCGTACCTTTAACTCAACCATACAGTTCAGAGATAGTAAAGTATTATGCTGTATGGTTGAGCACATCGACTTCCCTCATTCTTTCTTTCGGGATAATTATTGACTTTATTTCTTTTCTATGCTTTATTTATAATATATGTCAAAATCAAATTGGATGCAGTTTAGAAA
>CAYYYG010000017.1:0-23060 GCA_964476135.1 uncultured Gammaproteobacteria bacterium
AATGGAAATATAGCGTATGTCGCCGCGGCATACAAGGCAGTAGTCCGACCTTCCTCGTGCAGGCTTATAATATAAATTACTGAGATTATTAAAAGAGAAAATATGGCGGAAATTAGCCTTCCCCATGCTTCTATTGAAATAATAGGCAATGCCTTATGTGCTCCGGCGAAAATGGCATTATAGATAGGAAATTCAACCATTCGGTAGCCTTCGGGGTTTTCATATCCTGTCTGGTTGCTGGAAATGTCATCGTATCTTGGGTGAAGTAGATCGAACCCATATTTTTCGAAATTCCGTGCAACCGCAGCCGTGTCGGCTTGACGCCACGAATGTAGGTCCGCAAGCGGGGTTGAAAGGCGATACAATCTAAATCCGAACGCTATTATAAGGATCATTAAAAGAATTAACTTGTCGGCGCGCGGCAAAATAAGATTGGTACGTTTATCCATATTAAGTGGTCTCCATTTTTCTTTCAGCAGTGATTGCTCCGATGAATAACCCTGATACCATCCAGAACGTATAAGCGACTTTCGATGCTTCAAAAACATCAATCATCACTGCATTTATAAGCAACCCTCCAAGACCAAACAAGTAGCTTAGAAAGAGAATTTTCATTTTTCCGCTCGTAGTATTAGCCGCTATCCAAATAAGTTTGGAGATATTGAACAAAATTAGCGCAAATAGTAATGTCCCCAGAGCGCCCACTTCACCAATACTCCTCAGGTAATCGTTATCGGTTGATTCCGTAATAGCCGAAGGACCAGCTCCGAAAACAGGATTTTTTAAGAAAGCATTTATTGCCCGCGGCCATTCAACCTGAAGACGCGTGGAAAGCGAAATATCGGTCACAACCGTATTCTGCGACTTGAGGCCGGCCGATCTTGTCGCAAGAAGCTCCGCTTCCTCGGAGGCGCTTAGCAATCGCTTTGACTGTGAAGCTTCCTTGCGAATTTCTTCTAGAAGTTTATCTTTAAGTAACTGATCGGTTACTCCGTTATCCTGCTTGGGAGCGATGCTTATTGCAATATATGAAGTTCCTGCCGGCAACTCTTTTGAGGTTATTTTTTGAGGAACGACCACTTCACCTGTTTGTTCGTTTACAAAAAGCTGTTTGATCTGTACCGTTTTGAGCACTCTGTCAATTAGATTATTCGACAGGAAAAGTGTTAGTGCAGTCAGAATGCCAATAATTACAAAATGTTTAAATTTGCGATTATATAGCAGAAAGGCTGCAGTTGACATTGGGTAGGCACCGGTTGCCGATACACGGGAGGCTGTCAAGCTGATTACAAAAACAGACAGCATAACCGCAAGATAAACGAGCTTCCAGCCTACATAAAAGTAAAATCCCAAAGCAATGGGGATAAGAAATACAAGGTATGCAGCGAGATCGTAGTGGCCGGCGAAGGTCGATGATACTCTGGCTTCAGGAGTAAGGATGAGTAGGTGGCCTTTTGCGAATTCCGGGTTCATGGTTGAAACAGCCGGCCATCCGGCAAATTTTTGTCCTATGCCATAAATGCAGGTAAGTCCGAAAACAGCAATAACCAAATACATATATCTGATAAATTGTTTTCTTGACTTTATAAGTGAGCTGGCAATGAAAAAGATAATCATGTATTCGATCCGACGTGCGGAATGCAGAAATCCCAGATGTTTATATATGACTGTTTTTTGAATATACGCTCCGAAGAGAAAGGCCAGGAATACGGCGATCCAGTAATATACAATCAATTTTAATAATGCTCTGTTAAGCGCGACTTTTCTTCTTAGTAACTGAATTACGAATACTATAACCATCAGGGCTACATATATGTCTTCAGCACGAACGGCTATGTAGGTATAATCGATGATTCGGATCGGGAATTTTGGATATAGTGGCACGATGAAAATAAATCCACCCATCAGCAGATGAAGGATGTTGTTATCTGCCCATTTTAGCGATTCTATAAGCTTCTTCATAAGTTTTTATTAAGTATTTATTGTTTGTTAAATATCCTATAATAATAGCTAATATTGCCTTTGCCTGCAGCATATATTTTAACATAAGTACCTGCCAATAGGGGAAATGCTTGTTATAGAAGTAAAATGATCCCCGGAATACCTGCAGCACTGGGTATGTTTTTCCGGCACTTGATGCCGAGCCCAAGTGAATGAATTTTGCATCAGGGTAAAATTTTGTCAGATAGCCTTTATTTTTACCTCGATACATTAGATCAACTTCCTCCATATACATAAAGATTTTTTCATCGAACCCGCCCAGAGAGTCGTATAAATCCTTTTTAGTTATAAAGCAGGCTCCCGATACCCAATCGGAGTAAGTTTCTCTATCTGGTGAAGATCTTGTTATGCCCCAATGGTCACCTCTCAAAAACTGCCAGGCAAACATATAGGGCAATGTATAAAAAGGTCCCGTTGAAGACTGAGGGGTATTGTCGGGATTTAGTAATTTTCCACCGGCAAAGCCAACCTTACTTTTTTCGTTTATGAATTTTTTATATAAGGTGTCGATTGCATTATCTAATACGACCGTATCCGAGTTTAGGAAGAGTAAATATTTGCCCCTTGCTTCTTTTGCACCCTGATTATTTGCTCGACTGAATCCGGTGTTGTTTTTATTTTCAATCAGAACAATGTTTGGATGTTTTGCTTTATATGATCGCAGCATTTCAATCGAACCATCTTTCGAGTCGTTATCGATAAGTATAAGTTCATAAGAACAGCTTATTTTCGATTTCAGTATAGACTCCAGGCAGTCGGAGGTGATTTTTTTCGTGTTAAATGAAATGATTATTATTGTTAGCTCGGGATTGTCCGGATTCATGTTATATATTATAATAGAACTTGAGCCAGCATAGCTCAGAGGTAGAGCACTCGTTTCATAAGCGAATGGTCAGAGGTTCGATTCCTCTTGCTGGCACAATACAAATTGGAATAAGCGATCCAATATTAATAAATTAGATTTATTATGAAGACATTAAATAAACAAGATATTATAAGCTCGCAGAAATCGACTGTATACGTTCAGGATTATTCGGCACAGCAAGTAATTGAAGGCGTTAAAGTAGTCGATGTAAAGCGTTTTAACGGTCCGGACGGATCATTGGAAGAGCTTATGAGACTTGACGGAAACGGTGAGATGGTTATGTTTCCTGGTTTTAAGCTACAGCAGGTCAATCGATCCCGTTTAATGCCGGGGAGTATTAAGGCCTGGCATCTACATTATAATCAGGAGGATATATGGTATGCTGATCCGGAGGATCATCTCATTTTAGGACTATGGGACGTGCGCGAGGGGTCAAAAACTGCTGATAAAAAAATGAAAATCATACTCGGTGGCGGTTATTCTAAGCTAGTATATATCCCAAGAGGTGTCGCACATGGTGTTACTAATAAGTCTACGCAAACCGGAACCGTATTCTATTTCATAAATCAGCAATTCAATCTAGCGGATCCTGATGAAAGACGTTTGCCGTGGGATGCAGCCGGGGCAGAATTTTGGGAAGTCGAAAAGGGCTGATTAATATTTATTGACTTTGTATTTCCTGAGGAATTTCAATACTCGTGTCTGCATTCATAGGTCTTTTAACTACTTCTCTGGGCTTAGAACCTTCCGCCGGACTTACATAGCCTGCCGCTTCAAGTTCATCAAGTAACCGTGCGGCGCGTGCGTAGCCTACTTTCAGTCTCCGCTGAAGCAGAGAAGCTGAGGCCTTGTCGAACTGGGAAATAATTTCAACTGCCTGATTGAATAATGGGTCTTGATCACCACCGGCGCCTCCGGCAGCCATTGTACCCGCAGCTCCGCCGGAATTTGTACCCTGGGTCAGAATTTCCTCCATATAATGAACCTCCGGCACCTGGGCTTTGAGGAATTTTACAACTTCAGAAACCTCTTTTTCGGTTATAAAAGGACCCTGAATACGACGCGGTTTAGCCTGATCTGCCGGAAGGTAAAGCATGTCGCCTTTGCCGAGCAGTTTTTCTGCTCCCGGGGTATCGATAATAACTCGTGAGTCGACTAGGGAGGAAACGCTAAAGGCTACTCTTGTTGGTATATTGGCTTTCATAAGACCGGTAATAACATCGACAGAGGGGCGCTGTGTTGCTAATACCAAATGTATGCCAGTAGCTCTTGCCATCTGGGCTATGCGCGTTATAAGTTCCTCAGCGTCGCTTGAGGCGAATATCATAAGATCGGCGAGTTCGTCAATGACGAAAACTATGTAAGATTTTTTCTGAATCCCTGGTATTTTGTTATATCCGTCGAGATTTCTTACACCGACTTTGGCAAACTCTTTATATCTGTTTTCCATTTCTCCAACGGTCCATCGAAGGGCCGAAAGAATTTTTGCCGGCTCGACGATAACTTCCGTTAGCAGATGCGGTATGCCGTTGTAGAGCGATAATTCGACTCGTTTCGGATCGACGAGAATCATTTGAAGTTCTGAAGGCTTTGTTCTGAAAAGAAATGTAGTGATCCAAGCATTGAGAATAACAGACTTACCTGAGCCAGTTGTACCGGCGATAAGTACGTGGGGCATTCTCCCTATACTATACGCCTTCGGTTCACCCGAAACATCAAGCCCAAGTGGTACGAGTAGGGGATCATTATCATTCGAGAAAGCTGATGACGCCAGCAACTGCTTAACGGTTACAATCTCCGGTCTGATATTCGGAATTTCAATCCCGACAAGGGATCGGCCGGGGATTGGCGCTTCGATACGTACTGCACCTGTCGGGGCTGCGAGTGCAAGTGCCAAGTCGTTACTGAGCGCAGTTATTTTGGAGAGCTTTGTACCCATCGTTATTTCAAGCGCATATTGAGTAACGGCCGGACCGTAATTTACTTCAGACACGCGTGCTCTTATGCCGAAGCTATCGAGAGTTTTTTCGATAATATCGGCATTTTTATTGACATCGCCCCTGAGAGCCTCTTTCTGGTTTACATCCATCAATAGATTAAGCGGCGGATAGATCCAGGTTGCCGACTGGTTTTGGGCTGTTGGAGTCTTGAGCTTCAAATCTTTCATCTCTTTAACCTGTGGAGGGACCATTTTTGCGGCGGCCGGCTGGATAGCAGGGTTGATAGCCGGTTTAGCAACTGGCTTAGCTTCGTCCTGAATAAAGGTTTCCGGTTTTTTGTCGTTTGCAGCTTCCTTCTTATTCGTTTTCATTTTTTTAGGTTCGAATAAAGTCCGAAGCAAGTAATTTTTCACGAAATGTACGGCTATTTGTACAGACTTAACAGAAAGTATTACAAAGGCATCCACCGAAGTGTCAAGGAATAAAACCAGACCAATGATGAAGCTGACAAATAGAATTAGCATTGCTCCCAATGTGGAAAAATCCGCTTTGAGGCTTTCGTAAATCGCCCTACCCCAGCTGCCTGTTTCAAGTATTCCGAGCATGGCAATAAACAGAAGCAGCGAGCCGATGCTTATGTGATACTTCATTAGTTTTATTTTTTTAGAACCAAAGAAGTGAATAGAAAACATGATGATTATCAGAGGTGCTACAATCGCAAGAATTCCGAACTTTTCAAGCATTAATAATTTGATAGAAGGAAGGAGGCGACTGTCTCCGGCGATTGCTGAGGCGGTAAAGAAGGAAAAAAGTGCTAAAATTCCGATTGCGAGTATAAAAAATCCGATCAAGCCAAGAATGGTGCGATTATTTATTTTGGGGCTTATAAATGGAATCCTAAAGAGTTTTTTTCGTCGGGGCATACATTTTATTGTATAGCTCCCGACGAAAAAAATCAATCATCAGATCGTCAGATCATCCGTAGATTAATGCGGTTCTGCTGATCTATCTGATAAACTTCGACTTTAACTCTTTGGCCGATGGAAACGACATCTTCCGGTCGCTTTACATAGCCTTTTCCCATCTTGGAAACGTGGACAAGACCCTCTTTTCCTGGAAGTATTTCAACGAATGCTCCGAAAGGAAGCATGCGCTTCACTGGTCCTTCAAATATTTCACCAACCTGGACTTCGCGGACCATATTGGTAATAGTTTGTGCGGCCATTTCGACTTTGTCTTTGTCTATACCGGTTATCGTGACTTTGCCATCATCGGAAACATCGATCTCAGTTTCCGTTTTTGCAATAAGTGCACGGATAGTTTTGCCGCCGGGGCCTATGATTTCACCGATTTTTTCTTGTGGAGGTGTAAGTACGACAACTTTTGGCGCAAACCTTGAAAGTTCGGTTCTTGGCGCAAGTAGTGCCGCTTTCATGACATCGAGAATTTTCATTCTCGCGATTTTTGCTTTTTCAAGCGTTTCTTCCATCATTTTGTCGGTTAAACCTTTGTTTTTGACATCGAGCTGTATGGCGGTGATGCCCTTGTCTGTGCCCGTCACCTTAAAGTCCATTTCTCCCGAAAAATCTTCGATACCCATGATGTCTGTGAGCAGGATGTAGTCGTCATCCGACTTACTCATAAGACCGATCGAAATTCCGGCAACCGGCGACTTGATCGGAACACCAGCATCCATAAGGGCCATAGTCGAGCCACATGTCGATGCCATTGATGTTGAACCGTTAGACGATAAGACTTCCGATACTACACGAATCGTGTATGGGAAGTCTTTTTCGGCCGGCAGCATCGGTTCTACTGCTTTTTCCGCAAGAGCGCCGTGGCCGATTTCGCGCCTTGAAGGAAAGCCGACTCTCCCTGTTTCACCTACGGAGTAGGGAGGCATATAATAATGATGTATATATCTTTCGGTAACAATCCCTTCCGGGCCTTCAACTAGCTGTCCCATGCTGGGAGCGCCAAGGGTAACTATAGATAGTACTTGAGTGTTACCTCTTTGGAATATAGCTGAACCGTGGGTGCGTGGCAAAACACCGACTTCTACATAAAGCTCTCGAATATCGTCCGGACCACGCCCATCGATTCTTTTTTTGGTTTTCAAGGTGTTTTCCTTGATCATTTGTTTGGTAAGATAATCGATCGCGTTTACGATTGCTTTTTTATCGAATTCTTCCTTGTGGGCTTCATAGATATCGCGTACCACGACTTCAAGCGCTTCCTCATCTTCGGTTTCTTTGGAGGCTTTTTGAAGAAGAAGCTTATTCATATCTTCAAGATAATCCTTCATCAGGATCTGGCGCAATTTTTCGTCGAGAAGCGTGTTTTTAGGAGCTTCTTTGGTCATGCCTGCTTTTGCTCGGAAATTTTCGATAAAATCGATAATTCTTCCGTTTTCCGCTTTCGCCATTTTCAGACCTTCGAGAATGACACTTTCCGGCAGTTCTTCGGCCTTGGTTTCTATCATTTGTACTTTATCCTTGGTTGAAGATACAACCAGATCCAGCGCGGAGTATTTTTCGTCCTCTTCGGTAGGGTTGACTACCAAATTGCCTTCTCCACTACCGTTCGCTCGAACATAACCGACTCTTGTCGTGCTTATCGGACCGTTCCATGGGACCGGTGAAAGATGGAGGGCTGCAGAAACAGCAATTGACGATAATATTTCCGGGGAATTGACTCCGTCTACTGAAAGCAGAGTGATAATAACCTGAATATCTCGCCTGTAACCTTTCTCAAAAAGCGGTCTGATTGACCGGTCGATCAATCTGCCTTTGAGAATAGCATCGTCGGTGGGTTTTCCTTCGCGTTTTACCCAGCGTGAGCCTTTGATCCGGCCGCCGGCGTAAAGTTTCTCCACATATTCTATGTGAAGGGGGAGATAGTCGATATCTTCATGATCGTCTCCAACCGTAACTGTTACTAATACACAGGTGTCTCCGAGTCTGGCAAAGACAGATGTGGTTGCGTACTGGGCTAATTTGCCAGTCTGCAGGGTTAGTTTTCGTCCATTTATATCTATGGACTCTTCGATGACTTTCATCGTTTTAATGTTGTATCCCCGAGAGTGCTTGCAGTCTCATTGACCTAAACAAACTTTCCCCATAGTTCCCGATATAGAGAATTGTTTAGATTAATGAGAAGCTAGCAGATTTAGGGGAAAAATTATAAATAATTAAAAACAAAGAGATTATTTCTTCAAACCGAGCTTGTCGATTACTATTTTATACCTTTTTTCGTCTAATTTCTGGAGGTAATTTAATATTCTCCGTCTTTTGGCGATCACTTTAAGTAAGCCTCTTCTGGAATGGTTATCTTTTTTGTTTTGCTCGAGGTGTTCGGTAAGCTTATTGATTTTGTGCGTAAGAAGTGCGACCTGTACTTCGGGAGAGCCTGTATCGCCTTTTTTTTGGGCAAACAGTTCAATTAGTTTTTGCTTGTCTTCTGGTAACTTCTTCATATTGAGTTTGTTATGGATTTTCCAATAATTCTGAAATTATAATAGACGAATGAACAAGTTGCAAGCGATGTTACTGGGAGTAAGTTGTCTGTCAGTAGCATTTTATATATTCTATTTCGTGAGGCCCGGGAATTCGACTTATATCGTATTCGTTTTCATAGCGCTTGTTGGTTTGGGAACGTATTTTAACCTATACAGATTTGGGCGGAAGGTTGCGGGCTTATGTAGCGCATTTATTTTGTCGTTTCTTGTTATGAATTATTTGGCCGGGTTTGAAATAATAAACACAATGCTTTTAATATCGATTATAATTGGTGTGGCTCTGCTAATGTAATTCAATCGGCAAGCTGTTATCTGCAATGAAAAAAACGGTTTATATCACAACCAGTATTCCATATGTAAACGGCGCACCCCATATCGGGCACGCGCTTGAGTTTGTACAAGCCGATGTATTAGCACGTATTTACAGAGAGTCCGGACATGATGTTTATCTTCTGGCTGGCACCGATGAAAACGCTATCAAAAATGTCGAAACGGCGGAAAAATTGAATATGTCGACTCAGGATCTTGTCGATCAGCTGGCAGAAAAATTTCTAAATCTCCGCGAACCGTTAAACTTCAGTTATGATCAGTTTATCCGAACAACATCGGAGAAACATAAAGCGGGCGCGAAAAAATTGTGGGAACTTTGTGAGAAAGATATATATAAGAAGAGTTATGACGGACTATACTGCGTTGGCTGTGAATCCTTCTACAAAGACGGGGAGTTTGCAGATAATATCTGCCCCGAGCATAACCGTAAGCTTGAGATAGTATCGGAAGTCAACTATTTTTTTAATTTGAGCAACTACAAAGATAAAATAGCTGCGCTTATAGAAGGTGAAACAATTAAAATATACCCGGAATTCCGCCGTGCCGAACTCTTATCCATGCTGAAGGGCGACCTTGGGGATTTTTCCATTTCGAGGCCGACTGAGAGAACGCGCAACTGGGGAATAGAGGTGCCGGGCGACAGTTCGCAGAGGATATATGTATGGTACGATGCGCTTGCAAACTACATAACCGCACTTGATTTCGCAACCGGCGGACCACTATATAAAAAATACTGGGAAAATGCTGACCGGCGAATTCATGTAATCGGTAAGAGCATTATTAAATTTCATGCAATCTACTGGATTGGTATGCTTTTGTCGGCCGGATTGCCGTTGCCGGATACAATTTACGCGCATGGGTTTATAAATGTAGAGGGAACTAAAATGAGTAAAAGTCTTGGTAACGTAGTAAATCCATCCGATTTGGTGGCTAAGTACGGCACTGACCCGGTCAGATACTATCTGTTAAAAGAAATTCCTGCACTGGACGATGGGAGTTATTCGGATAGACGATTTAAGGAAATTTATAACGCCGACTTGGCAAACAGTCTTGGAAATCTCGTTTCGCGGCTGGCTAAGCTCAGTGAAAAAAATTCAGTTAAGTTAATTGCATATACAGCGGGCAAAGTAGCTAAGCGGCTGAAAGAAAATGGATACGAAGAAATGCTTGTCAACTATCAATTTAACCTGGCGATAGACATGTTGTGGAGAGAGATCACAATAATCAACCAGCGGATAAACAAAGACGAACCTTGGGCAAAATCCGGAAATGAAGCAAAGATATTACTCGAAGACTACACAAAAGATCTGGCGGACATTGCTGTCATGCTCGCGCCCTTCTTACCGTCAACCTCGGAAAATATTCTGACTGTTCTAAAAGGCGAGCAGAAAATATCCAAGCCATTGTTTCCCCGCATAGTTTAACCTAATATGAAAATCAAAATCCCAAAAATTACTTGGCCGAAACTAAAATTCAGCGGCTTTCCGAAATTACGTCTGGGTAATCCTTTTCACAAACATCACACCCACAAAAAGGGAATGAGAATAGTATTAATTGGACTGGCACTTGTGGGTACCGCAGGGGCAATTGTCGCTATTTTTATCTACAACTATATATTTGCCGATCTGCCCTCGGTTAATAGCCTGAAAGACTACAAAGTAATGCCTCTTTCTACACATATATATGATAGAAATCATACACTGCTATACGAAATATACCGTGACCAGAACCGCACACCAGTGTCGTTAAAAGACCTGCCCAAACATGTCGCCCAGGCAACCATTGCAATTGAAGACAAAGATTTTTACAAACACAGCGGAATATCTATTTTTTCGGGTATGGTTCGCGCTGCTAAAGACATGCTTCTTGGTCATAATTTACAAGGAGGCTCGACGCTTACCCAACAGCTTGTAAAGGGCACGCTTCTTACACCAGAGCGCACTGTTAAGCGAAAACTTAAGGAAATAGTGTTAGCATTGCGTACGGAGCAAACTTTTACCAAAGATCAAATATTAGAGCTTTATCTTAATCAAGTGCCATATGGGGGTTCGGCGTATGGTATTGAGGAGGCGGCTGGCCGTTATTTTGACAAACAGGCAAAAAATCTAACTCTTTCCGAGGCAGCGCTATTGGCTGGTTTGCCGCAGGCGCCTTCGCTGTATTCTCCATATAGTAATCTGGACGCTGCGGTGCGACGTCGCAATACCATATTGGATTTAATGCAGGAGCAGGGTTATATAACGAAAAAACAGCGCGATGCGGCGAAGAAGGAAAAATTGGTACCGGTCCCGCCGAAAAATCCGATAAAGGCACCGCATTTTGTTTTCTATGTCCGCTCGGAGCTTGAAAAAATGTTCGATTTGAGGGAGGTGGAGGAGGGCGGTCTTAAAGTTTATACAACGCTGGATCTCGATCTCCAAGCATCGGCTGAGGCAATCCTGAAATCGGAGATTGAAAAAATAAAGAAATACAACGTAACAAATGGCGCCATGCTTGTAACCAGACCGCCAACAGGGGAAATACTCAGTATGGTAGGTTCGACCGACTATTTTGCGACTCCTTCAGGATCATTCAATGTCACAACAGCCCTCAGACAACCCGGATCTTCAATAAAACCGCTTGTTTATGCTGTTGGAATAGATCAGAAAATCGTTACGCCGGCAAGTATATTTTTAGATGTCAGAACCTGTTTTAATCCGGCCGGTGCTCCGGAAAAGTATTGTCCCGGAAATTACGACGGAAGCTTCCATGGACCGGTGCGACTCCGGACCGCCCTTGGCAGCTCTTATAATATTCCGGCAGTTAAGATGACAGGCATGATCGGCGTACATGATTTTATCGCTTCGGCATCAGCGCTGACGATATCGAGTTTTACGGATCCGGATAGATATGGATTGTCTATAGGTTTAGGAGGCGGTGAAGTGCGAATGACCGAGATGACACAGGCTTTCTCCTCATTTGCTAACCAAGGAAAAGTGCGGCGATTGAATAGCATATTGAAAGTGGTGAATAAGCATAATGAAGTTATATACGAATTCAAGGATCCGAATTTTATTGCCGATGTAAAGTCGGAAATCAAGAGTCCCAATTTTTTGGCCATACCTGGTAAGCAAGTATTTTCAAGGGAAACTGCTTATTTAATCTCTCACATATTGCTTGATAATTCGGCAAGGGCGCCGGCTTTCGGTACTGCCTCGGAACTTGTTATTCCCAAAAAAGCCGTGTCCGTAAAAACCGGAACCACAAACGATCTTAAAGATAACTGGACAATAGGATACACGCCAAATTTTTTAACAGCCGTATGGGTGGGTAACAACGATAATTCTCAGATGAAAAGGGGATTGGTTTCAGGAATTACGGGCGCGGCTCCAATATGGAACAAAACCATGAAAATGCTTCTTCAGAACCAGCAGGATCTTTGGCCAGTCAAACCGGATACCATTATTAGCGCTCAGATCTGTAGCGATACGGGCGAAGTTATGTCTACACGGGAAGATGGATCACAGAGCTGCGCTGTTGCCGGCTACGACTACTACGTAAAAGGCACGGAAAACGCCATGCGTTTATTTCCGACAAGAAAGGTAATACCGGTTTACAGAGATCAGGATATACAGGCACCTAAGGAAGACCCGAATACCGAGATGAAAGAAAAGACTGTTCTTGAAGACAAATGGGGATCGGTGTATTGTTTGGACTGCGCCCATCCACCTCCTCCGGAGCAAAAATGATTTACTTGGCTATTGTAAACAAACGTTCACCATTGTAAAATGTTTTTATGAGTGTGCCACTTGCAGAACGACTGCGTCCGAAAAAACTTGAGGAATTCGTTGGTCAACAACATCTTGTCGGAAAAGGAAAACCCATACGCGTAATGCTTGAAACCGGGAAAATTACATCTATGATTTTGTGGGGGCCACCCGGATGCGGTAAAACAACTCTAGCTAGACTTATCGCTTCGTATGTTGATGCCGAATTTATACCCTTTTCCGCCGTTACTTCTGGTGTGGCCGAGATTAAAAAAATTATGATGCAGGCGGAGGAGCAGCGGACTTTATACCAGAGGCAGATAGTGGTTTTTATCGATGAAATCCACCGATTTAACAAAGCCCAGCAGGACGCTTTTTTGCCGTTTGTCGAAAACGGTACGATTACTTTAATCGGCGCGACAACCGAAAATCCGGGTTTTGAGGTTAATGCACCGCTCATATCAAGAAGTCAGGTTTATATTCTTGAGCCTTTGAGCGATCGTGATCTTGGCAAAATTATCCATTCGGCTATCAAATCCTATCCGAGCGTAAAATGGGACAAAGAGGCGCTTAGCCATTTCATTAAATACTCAAACGGCGACGCGCGCACAATTATTAACGCGGTTGAGCTTGCCGCTTCACTTACCAATAATGTGACGCTTAAAAAGGCCGAGGAGGCGATCCAACAGAAGGCTCTCTATTACGACAAAAAAGGGGATTATCATTATGATACGATATCGGCATTCATAAAAAGCATGAGAGGGAGCGATCCGGATGCTACTGTGCATTATTTAGCCCGGATGATTAAAGCGGGCGAAGATCCGGTGTTTATCGCCCGCCGGATGCTGATTTTTGCTTCGGAAGATATCGGCAACGCCCAGCCGACGGCGCTTGTATTGGCAACAAGCTGTATGCAGGCAGTTCATATGATCGGCATGCCAGAGGCGACTCTGATTCTTGCCCAGACGGCGACATATCTGGCAACCGCTAAGAAATCTATAGCCTCAACTGAGGCGATTTCCGCTGCGATCGCCGATGTTGAGAATAAACCGTTAGGTACTATTCCCCTGCATCTTCGAAATCCGGTCAATAAAGTTGTGAAAAAAGCCGGCTACGGCCGCGGGCATGAGAGGTATGCCTGGAAAGTTGAGCGTGAGACTGGTAAAAAGGTGGAGCAGGATTATTTACCGGAAAATTTGAGAGGCACGAAATATTATCAGTCGGATTGGAAATGATTACCTTAGATATTTTTGAATGTTAGCATTATGCTCCTCAAGCGTTTCCGCGTAATGCATTTTATTGTCGTTTCCTGTTATGTAAAACCAGTAAGGAGTTGAGGCATCGGCTTCGGCAACTGCTATTAAAGAATCAAGGCCCGGATTGCATATGGGTTCTGGCGGCAGACCAGTATTTATATAAGTATTATATGGAGATTCGATTTTCAGGTCTTCCGCAGTCAAATGCCTTTTCCACCAGGATTTTTCGCTTTTTTGATACCCGACAGCGTATTGAACAGTGGCATCTATATTGAGCAACCAGTCGTTTTTTAGACGCTTAAGTAATATACCCGCAACTTCGCGTTTTGCCTTGGCCGAGCGCGCCTCACGCTCGACAAGCGAGGCCAGCGTGAGAGCTTCTTTTTCGGTCAGGCCTTGCTGAGTAATTTTTTTCTTCAGATTCGCATCGAATTTTTTATCGAAATTATTTTTCAGTATATCGATAACTCTCTTTGAATCGGCTTCGGAGGGGACAAGATAAGTATCTGGAAAAAGATACCCTTCTTTGGCTTCCGACAAGAATTCAACCTCCTTAATATCAAAATTTTTGGCAATTTCTTCGGCTACTTCCTCTTTCCGCCAGCCCTCAAGGATTGTGACCCATTTGTCGAGGGTTCCATGAGTAAGTGCTTCCGCAATCTGCTGTGCATTCATGGAAGGCGACAGGGCAAATGATCCGGCCTGGATTTGTCGGTCGAGTTTAAGTTGTTTGACGACGATATAAAAAACCAGCTTGCTCCGTATGAGACTCTTATTTTTAAGACTGTTTGTGATTTCGTTCAATGTATCGCCCTTTTTCACGACAAAAACCACCCTTGATTTGTCGGTAGAGTTTACCGGCAGGGCGCCTTCATTATATACGGCAAATCCGACTCCTCCGGCGATTAAAACTAGAATTATGAGCGCGATTAATTTTTTCATTTATTCAAGTTCGTAAATTGGTATGTTTTCCAGGGTTACTTTTGCTTCTTCTATAAGATATTTATCTGTGGAGTGGAGCTGCATCATCGGTTCGCCGGTGTCGACTGATTCGTCAAGTTTTTTCAGTAAGTAAATTCCGGCGTATTTATCTTTTGGTGCTCCCAGTAGTTTTGCCAAAGTGTTTAGATGATAGTTATCGATTTTTTTGATTTTACCTTTTCTTGACGATTTAATTTCGCTTATATGCGCTTTAGACTTGAATGCGTCGGAATGTATATTTTTATCGCCGCCCTGCGCACCAACAATTTCCCGGAATTTAGCCAGTGCAATCCCCTCAGTCAGCAGTCTCCGGGCTTCGTCTTCGCCGTTTTTATCGATCTTGGCGTCCTTGAAACAGATATCAAGCAGTTTGCCCGCGAGCCGTAAGGCTTTTGCCTCAAGAGCTGCCGGACGGTCTTTTTTTTGCTCAAGGACATATAAAACATCGCGCGCTTCAAGGTAAGGTCCAACACCGCGCCCGGCCGGTTCAAGCATTTCGTTGACATCGGCAATTACATTCAAACCGAATTTTTTGCCTAGAGCCTTAAATTTGTTGGCAACCTTTTCCGCATCCGAAAAATGTCGGATTTTCATGGTTTTGCCGACCGGTATGTCGAGAATCAGATGAGTTGTTGAAGCGGCGATTTTTTTAGCCATTATCGAAACGATCACTTTATCGAAAGACTCAAAAGACAACGGCTCCTCGATGCGGATTATGATATCGTCGGCTGGCGCAATTCCCAGATGTCCACCCCACACAATGCAGCCACCGATTTCATTTACTATTTTTGTTATCTGTTTGGGTGTAAAGTTTACACTGGCGATCGTTTCCATTACATCGGCTGTACCGGCGGGCGAGGTGATCGCGCGTGATGAGGTTTTGGGTATCTTAAAGCCAGCCGCCGCAACAATCGGCACAATAAGCATTGTCGTCCGGGTTCCGGCAACTCCGCCTGTTGAATGTTTATCGGCAACAATGCCGTCAAACTGGAGCTTGGCACCGGTTTCGACCATCGCCTTGGTAAAATGATACAGTTCGTCTTCGGAGAATCCTTCCTTGAAGGAGGCGGCGACAAAATAGGTGGTCAGTATGTCACTTAACCGATGATGGCTGATTTCGTCCATCAGATTATAGATCTCCTTATAAGTGAGGTTTTTACCGACCAATTTTTTCTGAATCGCCTTTATCGCATCAAGGTGGTTTTGATTTTGATCTGTCATATGCTGATTATTGCGTACCGGTATATAACTCTACTGCTTTTTTCCGGAATTCTTTCATTTTGAAAACCATTTTGGTGATTAAGTAGAGCTCCCTTACGTTAAAAAGCCAGGCAATAAATAAATATAACATAATGTAGATTAAAAAAATAGTCGCAAGGAGAAGAAATACATTTATTGTGCGTGAAGTGTCGAAGATAAGCTGATCGAATAGAGATTTTAGCCGGTCTCCCGCATAGGCAGCCAGGCTCGCAGCCATCAATATTTTTACTGATTCACGGGTGATCGTTTGCACATCGTAGCCGTTTATTTTTTTGTAAAGCATGATCATGAGTAACAACACGTTGAGAGTCATTGAAATTGAAAATGAAATTCCAAGCGACCACACGGGCATGTGGAGATATACTATAAACCAGATGCTAAGCAGGGCATTTGTCAGTACTGAAGCTACACTCATGTAAAAAGGCGTACGGCTGTCGAATAAGGCGTAAAAACATCTCGTAAGAAAATAGTAAATTGAATGAAAAGGCATAGAGACGGCAAATGTCGACAATGTAAAAGCAGTATCGTTGGTCGCGAACCAGTCGAATTTCTGGGCGCCGAAAAAAATACGCACCAGCGGAGTTCTTGCGAATGCAAAAAAACAGGCGATCGGGATTGTCAGGAAAAGCAAATTCAGAATCGAGTCAACAATAATTTTTTTGAACTGCGTCTGGTCTTTTTCTCTTAAAAGTTCTGATAAATATGGAAGGGAAGCTTGCCCGTAGGCGACTCCGATAACTGAAATCGGCAGAAGTTGGAGCCTCTGTGCCAAATAAAAAGCCGTATATGAGCCGGACCCAAGCAGCGTTGTAAGCGTCAGGTCTACAGTCGCATCGATTTGTGAAACGACTACCGTAAATATTCGGGGTACGGCAACGCGGAAGAAATCCCATACCTGCTTCGATCTTGTAATCGTGAGCTTGTATGAAAAGTGAATCATGGGGACAACTGGTATTTGTATAAGGAAGAATAAAATAGCCCCCACGATCACCCCAACTATAGGAGCGGTCAAATGCAACACGGGCGCGAACATAAGTGTCGAGGCAATTATGGCAAGATTGTATATTACGGGCGCAATTGCGGGCAATAGAAACATTTTTCTGGCCTGGCTTAAGCCGGTCAACATATTTCCGATTATTAGAAAAGGAAGCTGTGCCACAAGGAGGAGTTGGGAATAGAATACTATAGTTGAGGTTTTTTCCGGCGAGAATCCGGGTGTGATTAGGTATATAATGAATGGTAGAGCGAGAGTAAGCACAATAACCATAAACAACAGTACTAAGCTGATCATGTTCATGATCGAAGAAATTATCGTATCTTGAAGTTCCTTTTGTTTTTCGTACTTTATAAAAAATGGGATGAACGAAGTGGTTAAAGCACCGGTTATTAGGATTTCAAATATAAGATCGGGTATTCTGAATGCCGCGAAAAAAATGTCCAGTTCTTCCGCAGTGAAGTAGTAAGCAAGCGTGCGGTACCGGAGGAAACCGAAAATGCGGGCGATTATGACCATAAGTGCAATCAGCATAGTTGAAGAAAAGATGTTGGTCTGTTTGGAAAAGACGATTTGTTTGGTCCGATCGATGAATCTATCCATTGAATTATTAATTATACGAAAGAAGAAGGGTAAATACCTATGAAGAAAATATTTTTTGTATTGCTTTTTTTAATTGTTCTTGGCATGTGTGTCCCTTATGGCTATCAATATTTTTCGAAGAACTACGGCGACATTCGTCCGGCTATTCTTCCAGCTTCTAAAAATCTTGCTGAGCGACTTAAGAATGCTTCTGATTCTGGTAATTTCTCCGAAAATCTTAAAGCGGTCGATATGCCCATTAATTTGCCTGAGGGTTTTACAATCGGTGTTTTTCAAACCGATCTCGAAGGTGCGCGTGATTTACAATTTTCTCCTGGAGGCACGCTTCTCCTCTCCCAGCCTAAACTCGGGCGTGTGGTTGCCCTGCCTGATAAAAATCATGACGGACAGGCAGATGAAATTAAGGTGGTCGCACAAGGGCTAGATAAGCCTCATGGTCTCGCTTTTTTCGACAAAAAACTTTATATCGCGGAAGAAAAAAATCTCGCAAGATACGTGATGAACGAACACACATTCGATGCAATTAAAAACAAAGACATTCTGGCTTTACCAACAGGAGGCCGACACAAAACAAGAAGTGTAGTTTTTGACAGCAAGGGCAAAATGTACATTTCCTTAGGATCAAGATGTGATACTTGTTTCGAGGATAACGATTGGATCGCCTCGGTTATAGTGACCGACAAAGAAGGTAGCGAGCCGAGAATATATTCCCGGGGTTTGCGAAATGCGGTTTTTATGACGATTCAGCCGCAAACGGATAAAATTTGGGTTACCGAAATGGGACGTGACTTTTTAGGCGATAATTTACCGCCGGACGAAATTAATATTCTTACGGATAAAGGCGATTATGGCTGGCCAATTTGTTATGGAAATAAAATACATGATAATAAATTCGACCCGCCCGGTACATATAAATCACGCTGTCCCGATACGATTCAACCTTTATACGAGTTGCCTGCACATTCAGCACCACTTGGTCTAACCTTTGTAAACTCCGACAAATTTCCGGCAGATTATCAGGGCGACTTACTTGTGTCATATCATGGCTCATGGAATCGGTCTGTTCCGACTGGATATAAAATTGTGCGTTTGCATGTATCAGACAATAAAATCGTAAAAGCGGAAGACTTTATAACCGGATTTCTCGAAAATTCCGCGGCTGTTGGTAGGCCGGTAGATCTGGAATTTGGGCCGGATGGTAATTTATATATATCAGATGATAAAGCCGGCGCTGTTTATGTGCTGCATTATAAAACGTCGAAATAGGCAATGTGGTCCAAATGAAATTTTTTTCGTAAAAGTACTGCTATAATGCCCCGTAATTAACTAACTTCACGTTAATATTCACTCCATCTGGCAATTGTGATTTTTCCTGAGTAAATGCACTTGACTTTTTTATTGAAATGGCGTTAAATGGTAGTATATGGTGTTTTTTGGTGAATATTCGGTTTCATTTTCGGCTCCAGGACGAATTGTCTTGCCAAAGAAACTTCGCGAGCTTTTGAAGGGGAATACTTTTGTGCTTGGTAAAGGTTTCGACAATTGTCTTGCCGGTTACGATAAGGAAGATTGGGAGGCGAGAGCAAAGGAATTATTATCGGTTTCGCTTCTAGACAGAGAAAATCTCGAAAAAAGGCGGTTTCTTTTTTCTTCGGCCGTTTATCTTGAGATTGATGAGCAGGGAAGATTTGTCATTCCGCGGAGTTTACTGCAGTTTGGCTTTTTAAGCGAAAAAGTGGTTATTGCGGGAGTTGGTGATCATTTTGAAATCTGGGATGAGGAGCACTGGAAGGCTTATATGAAAAAAATGAAAGAATGAAAATGAAACACACACCAGTACTTTTACACGAAGCGATTGAGGCATTACAGATCCGTTCAGGCGGCAAATATATTGATGCGACCGCCGGGCAGGGAGGACATCTGCGGGAAATATTGAAAAATAATGTTTCGGTGCTTGCTTTGGATCGAGATGTGAATCAAATAGAAAACCTCAAAAAAGTACTCAATCAGGATAATCTGAAGCTTATAGCGGGTAATTTTTCAGAAGTCGAAAAAATCGCCGCTAATAACGGATTTGTTCCGTGCGACGGGATACTTTTTGATTTTGGACTTTCATGGGGTCAGATTGCCGGATCGGGTAAGGGCTTGTCGTATAAAAATTTTGAAGAACCGCTCGACATGAGGCTTGATGATAGCGTAGACCGCACCGCAGCACAAGTACTAAATGATTACTCGGTGCCGGAATTGTATGAGGTTTTTAGTGAATATTCGGAGGAGTATCACTCGCAGTTTATAGCGGATCAAATATTTTATTCAAGAGCAAGTAAAAAGCTTTTGACTGTTTCTGATCTTATTAGATCAATCGATTTGGGAGTCAAAAGATGTTCGCTGAGACATCCGCACGGCAACGATATATACGCGAGAATTTTTCAGGCTCTGAGAATTGAGGTAAATGATGAATTCGGAGCGATTAAAAAAGGTCTTGAAGGGGCGCGAAAAATATTGTCGCCTGGAGGCAGGATTGTTGCAATCACGTTTCATTCGCTTGAAGACAGGATAGTTAAAAATTTTATTAAAAGTTATTCGCTGAAAGAACCATCGAAGCGGCTCGTAAGAGGAGATATGAATTACCGTTTCTCCAAGGGCGCCAAGATGCGTATTGCGATTATATAAATATGAAATTTCTCATTCAACATTCAATTTGGATAGTTGTTGTTTTATTGTTTGCGGCTAATATTGTGGTGTTTGTATCTGGTGTGCGACTGAGTGATGAAATCATGCACTATGACAGCGAGATAAAGCGATTACGCCAGGAAAATATGGAGCTTGAAAAGAATACCTTCGATGTCGGATCGCTCCAATATGCGTCATCTATAGCGGCTGAGTTAAGATATACTGAGAAAGCGCAGCCGATATACCTCGACAACCTTAAATTCGCGCGCAACTAAATAAAGAATGATAAAGATAAAGCTCATGCTCGCAGTCGTCTCCTTGATGTTTATCGCAGTCGCGGTAAAACTGTTTATGATTCAGGTAATAGGCTCCAGTTCCTATAATCCGGATTATTTGACAGTTAAGTCGCTTATGCCCGAACGAGGACGGATTTTTGACCGTAACGGCACCTCGGTAGTTGCCAATCAGCCATCATACCTTCTTTTTGCCGAACCGAAAAACATCACGAATAAATTTGAAGCCGTAAAAAAGCTTGATGAGATACTTAAAATTGGCGAAGCGACTCTCGAATCGAGGATAAATTCAGATAAACAGTGGGTTTCGGTCAAGAAAAATATCGATCAGAATACTTCAGATAAGATAAAAAGCCTCGGCATAAAAGGACTCGGGTTTGAGGAGTCACGCATGCGTTATTATCCTGAGGCTTCGCTTTCATCACAAATAGTCGGATTTGTCGGGCGCGATGCTGAGGATGCGGAAGTGGGGTATTTCGGGATCGAGGGGTATTATGATCGTGAACTTGCCGGGTTGTCGGGAATCGTGCGATCGGAAAAAGATCTTATCGGGAGGCCGATTTTTTTTGGCACACAGCAGCGGGTGGAGCCTGAGGACGGGCGCGATTTATACCTGACGATCGATAAGACAGTTCAGCATATAGTCAAAAAAAGACTTGAGGCCGCGCTCGAAACCTATCGCGCAAAAGAAGGGTGTGTAATTATCGCCGATCCGATGAGTATGCAGATTTACGGAATGAGTTGTTTGCCGGATTTCGATCCCTCCAAATATTACGATTTTACTGAGGAACATTTCAAAAATCCGGCGATCTCGAATGTGTATGAACCCGGCTCGATTTTTAAGCCGCTTATAGTTGCTGCCGGAATCGAAGAAAAGGCGATTAAACCCGATGAAACGTATACAGAGGATGGGCCCGTTGTTGTAAGTGGTTATACAATACGGACATGGAACAATGAATACGGCGGACGCATGAGTATGACACAGGTACTGGAGCGGTCTTCGAATGTCGGAATGGTTTATATCGGAAACAAGCTCGGAAAAGATAAAACATACGATTATGTGAAGAAATTAGGATTCGGCAAACTTACGGGAATAGACCTTCAGGGTGAAACCGCCGGATCTCTTAAACCTAAATCTTCCTGGTATGAGATAGATTACTCCACTGTAACATTCGGACAGGGTATTGCGGTTACTCCGATTCAGATATTAAGGGCATTCAGTAGTGTAATAAACGGCGGAAAATTATATCGGCCATATATAGTTATGAAAACAACAGGTTCAGGTACGGAGCATGCCAGAAGTTCGAGTATCGGAGAGCAGATTTATTCAAAGAGAACTTCGGATATACTAAAAAAAATGCTCGTTTCGGTAGTTGAACATGGTGAAATAAAATGGGCTAAACCAAAAGGATATTCATTTGGCGGAAAAACGGGCACGGCTCAGATTCCAATCGAAGGGCGTTATGATCCGAATAAAACTATCGCCTCGTTTGTCGGCTTTGCTCCGGCCGAAAATCCGAAATTTATCGGACTGGTGGTGCTGCGTGAGCCGGAAACATCGCAGTGGGGATCTGAAACTGCGGCGCCTCTATTTTTTGAGATATCTAAAGATTTACTCGCATACTTCAATATCGCCCCATCAGAAACATCTGCGAAGTAATGAGTGCACAATAGACTTCCAATTTTTTTCTAGATTTATTATTATTGTATTATGCGCCGCTTCGGCCATCGTTTACGGTGGAACAAATTATTTGCTATTCCCTTATTGATAGCTGCCCTGCTTATCTGGCTTTTATGGCCACAATCGGGTACTGAGGCAAGCTGGTTCAACGAAAGCTGGCAGTTTCGGACCGCACTCTCGCTCGATAACACCGGTTCGGCCGACTCAAACAAAAGAGTCAAGTTCGACATAGATACGGCAACTCTTATAGCAAACGGAAAAATGCAGACTGATTGCGGCGATTCCCGTTTCACCGACATGACTGGAAACCAGCTTCAATATTATATAGATGCGGCAACGGGCGCGTGTAACTCTTCATCAACTGATTACTGGGTACTGATAACCGGCGCTATCCCAACAGATCCGGTTACGATATATCATTATTATGGCAACAGCGCAGTGAGTAACGGCACTGTTACCGCTCAGTTCAGCCAGTCTGCTCTAGCCGGTTATACGACTGGTACCGGTTCGGAAGAAAAAACGCCCGGGCCGGTTGCATATTGGAAGTTTGATGAGGGTGTCGACAACAGCTGTGCCGGCAGTATAGCTGATGCATGTGATCAGTCTTCACTTAAAAACGATCTTGAAAGAAGCAGCGCATCCTGGCGGTCAGAAGACATGTGTGAAAGTGGGAAATGCGTGCAGTTTGACGGCACCGATGACTATTTTTTCCGTTCCGACGATGCTGATCTTGATTTTGCCGCCGCGGACTCGTTTACTATATCAGGCTGGTTCAGGCACGAACCCAATACCGTGGATACGGAAAATCTGATTGTTAAAATGACGGGCGCTTCTATCGGTATAGGATCAACTGCCTCAACCACTGTAGTAACTTCGATAGATGAAGGAACTGGAGGAGACGATGCCGCCTGGAGGAATCG
>CAYYYG010000018.1:0-20825 GCA_964476135.1 uncultured Gammaproteobacteria bacterium
TAACGGTATTTCGGGGCACGGCTTCGTTTGCGGCGGAGGAGGAGCTCGAAATCATCAACCCGCAAGGATCGGCGCAAACGATCACTGCCGACAACATCGTTATCGCAACCGGCTCATCCCCAATAACGATCGATATAGCCGGATTACCGAAGGAAAAGCTCCATACGAACGAAACTATTTTCAACTTAAACGAAATTCCAAAAATACTGGTCGTTATCGGCGCCGGACCGATTGCGTGCGAACTCGCAATCGCCTTCGCCAAGCTGGGCACAGCGGTACATATTGTTTATCGCGGTGAGGGAATATTAAAAAACGAAGACCCGGAAGCACGGCAAATAATCCTCCGCGCCATGGATAAACTCGGTATAGTTTTTCACTGGAATGCGAGCGATTATTCATATGAAAACGGCGCCTTAAAATATAAAACCGACAAGCGGACTGGAGCTATTTCTGGCGCAGATGCGGTGTTGCTCGCACTCGGCAGAAAGCCGAACCTTGCGGAGCTTAATTTAGATTTACTAGGCATAAAATACAACCAGTCAGGTATTTTGACTGATGGGTCTAATTTAACCAATGTTAACAATGTGTATGCAATCGGCGACGTAACGCAGTCGCCGAAATTTACGCACCTTGCAAATGCACAGGGCCGGCAAGTGGTGCAGAGCATCGCCTTCCCTTATTTGCCGGAAAGCAGCCTTTCCGCTGTGCCGGCGGTAACTTTTACCACACCGGAAACCGCATCGGCAGGAATCGCGGTTTCACAGATTGAAGCGATGGATCAGCGTCTTGTCAGAAAATCCGTGGTTTACCTTAAAGACACCGATCGGGGAAAAACCGACAGTATCGAAGAAGGCGCGGTAATAGTACATGCCCAAACTCTGACGGGAAAAATATTAAGAGCCACGGTTGTCGCCCCGGCAGCGGGCGAAATGATACCTTATTTCATACTGGCGATTGAGAATAAGATAAGCCTCTGGAAAATATTCCGCACGATGCTTCCCTACCCGGTTTTGAGTATGGCTGGCAAAAAAATCGCCGATCAGTATGCGGCGGCAACACTCAAAAATATCAGGAAAGAATTCTCCGATTACATACTTGCACAACTGACCCGTTTCATAAAAGTCTACGGTGTAAAAACGCTTGCGGTACTGTTTTGGCTGGGTATTCTTGTCGGGGTCCGGCTTTATATGTCGGCGAACAGTCTTGATTTTGCCGATGTTGCGCGTGCGGCGCAGACTCTTATCGTAAAGTCGCCTTACGGACCGCTTATTTATATTAGTCTGGCAATTTTCCGGCCGCTCATTTTATTCCCCGCATCGATTCTGACCATCCTCGGCGGGAGTGCTTTTGGGCTTCGCGACGGATTTATATACTCCCTAATCGGCGGCACTGCCTCGGCGGCTTTTCCATATTTTGCCGGAGTGTTTCTGGCCGGGAAACAAAAGGGAGAAGAGGGTAGCAGACTTCTAAAGTACGCCGAGTTTATAAAAAACAATCCTTTCCGCTCCACCCTTATCCTTCGCCTGCTCTATATGCCCTACGATGCTGTCAGTTTTATGGCCGGCTCGGTAAGAGCTGGTTTTGAAGGATTCATTTTCGCAACCCTTATTGGCAATCTGGCCGGTACCTTTTCGTATGTGGCAATCGGAGCTTCGGTCGAGGGAATGGGAGCCTCGGGTTTGCCCCGGATAAATCTGGCAACATTGGCTCTTTCGGCAGCCGGAATTTTACTCGTAATCACTTTATCGCAGGTTCTGAAAAAAATGAAAGTGTTTGAAAGATAATTGCATTTTCTTATTTCTTCGGTATACAATCAAGGGAGTTATGGTCAGTGTACATTCCACTTATTCAAAAGCCCTTGAGCTTATTAGGGCGAATCTTACTCCTTATGGCATTGCAGCCGCTTATCCGGCGGGCACCGACGAAAAAACTACCTATGCGACCCTTTTTCCGCGCGACATCGGCGTTGCTTGTTTGGGGCTTATCGCAAGCAAGCAAGACGATCTTATAAAGGCGGCAAAAATTTCATTGAAAAATTTAGTCGCCTCACAATCGGTAAGAGGTCAGTTTCCGCAAAACTATGAGCCGGACACCGGCATCGCCCACTGGTGGATGCCAGGCACGATCGATGGCACTCTCTGGTGGTCGATCGGTTTCCTTGAATACGTACGCCAGACCGATGATAAAAAATTTTATGAAAAATATAAAAAAAATCTCGAGCTGGCTTTTACCTGGCTCACTTTTCAGGATACGAACAACGACTACCTTCTTGAGCAGGGGGTGGCTGCCGGCTGGGACGATGAGATGCCCCGCCATGGTACAGTTTTATATACCAACGCTCTTTGGTACTGGCTCGTAAATCTGAGGATCGCGGTCGAAAACAGAGGTGATCTTGAAGATCTTCGCGGCCGTATTTACGAAGGGGTCAATACGCTTCTTTGGGCTCATAAATCGGACGACCGCACCCATGCGTACATTCCCAACAACCGCTACACGCAGGAAAATGTTTATGCAGCAACCATGATCGAATGGTCAAACTCACAGGCGGTTTACTTGCCCTATTATCTTGGGTACAGCGCCCACCGGGAATTCGAGATGCGCTGCGATGTTTATGGGAATATTCTGGCTTGTCTCGTTGGTTTGGCCGATGCCAAAAAAGCGCAGCTTTTTACTGACTTCGTTTTCCGCTCCGGGATAAATCAGCCTTTTCCGGTAAAGGTACTTTATCCGCCCATTTATCCGGGCGAAACCGACTGGAGAAGTTATATGGCAAAAGGACGCCAGAATTATCCTTGGCAATATCACAACGGCGGAATCTGGCCATATGTGGGTGGCTTCTGGGTATGGTGGCTTAACAAATACGACAAGTCGCTTGCCCACAATGAACTCACAAGACTGGCCCAGGCCAACGAACTCAACAGTTATGAGTTCAACGAATACCTTCATGGCCAGTTCGGAACACCGATGGGAATTGCGCGCCAGAGCTGGAGTTTAACAATGTTTATTAAGGCTTATAAAGAAATTAGAGGCTAATTTCAGGGCAAAGTCTGACGTAATGTTGTTTCTGCGCCAAAAGCAGTCGCCGCGGCAACAATAAGGAAAATGCTGATACTGTTTAAGATTAAAGACAGTACCATAAATTTATAAGTCTTCATTTTTGAAATTCCCATAAGACTTACCCCGAGCTCATCGGGTAAGGGAGAGGCGATGATGATGGCTCCGATAACCGGCATAAACCAGCCGAAATATTTGGTATGCAGCAAATGTTCGAGATGGTTACTGCCGAAATATTCAACCAGATGCTTTATCTCGCTGATAAGCCCTTTATTGCGGACATACTGAAAAATTATCATGTCTCCGGCAACCGCGCCCAGTCCGGCAATTAGACATATTTCCAGCGGATGAAGATTTTTGGCAAGAGTTATCAGGATCGCCGCCCCGATTGTAACTGTAAAAGTTGATACGAATAATATTCCGCCGATAAATGCGCCGATGTATCCAAGATCGCCGATACTGATTAAAAAACTGCGGAACGAAGGGCTGCTCAAAAGCACCGAAGCGTAAATAAAACTTAAGACTAAATATGTCAGGTTCTTGTAACGGTAATGCTGCCAGGCTTCTTTTATCACCTCCATAAATTTATTCTATCAGTTTTATCGGGAAAGGTGTAATTAATCATATTGCATTAACTTGCTCACAGGACTAAGATTTAACTGATTATAAATATTTATTACACATGAAATCCTATATCGCAGAATCAGTGAGCTACCTTCACCCCGATAAAATTTGCGATCAGATCTCCGATAATATAGTCGATGCTTTCCTGAAACAGGACCCGGGCGCCCGTGTCGCCGTCGAAACAGCGGGAGGTCATGGACATGTGAGCTTGTACGGCGAAATCACCGCCGATGCCGAAGTGAATGTGATCGATGAAACAAAAAAACTTTATAAAAAATTAACAGGCGATGAGATAGCAGTCGAGAGCTACATATCACAGCAGTCGCCCGAGATCGCAACCGGTGTAAACAAAGGCGGCGCCGGCGATCAGGGTGTGATGGTGGGTTATGCCTGCCGCGAAAACGAGCTTTACCTGCCGCAGGAGATGTATTTATGCCGGAGGCTTCTTAAAGGAATAAAAACCGACGCCAAGAGCCAGGTGGTAATTCAGGGCGGGAAAATCAGGTCGGTCGTGCTTTCCGTCCAGGGCAAATCTAAGGCAGAACTGGAAGAACATATAAAAAATAAAATTAAAGTCGACGGAAAAACACATATTTACGCCAACAACACAGGCGCATTTACAATCGGCGGCTTTGATGCCGACTCCGGCTGCACGGGACGGAAAATTGTCGTTGACGCCTATGGCCCAAGGGTGCCTGTCGGCGGCGGGGCATTTTCCGGGAAAGATGCGACAAAAGTAGATCGAAGCGCCGCTTATATGGCCCGCTGGGTGGCTCTTAAACTTCTTAAGGAAAAAGGGGCGGAAGAGGTTCTTGTGCGGATCGGCTATGTTATTGGCGGCGATGAACCGCTTATCAAACAAGCGATAATCGACGGCCGTGAAACGACATTCGATTACGACTGCCGTCCGTATGCCATTATCGAACAGTTTGATTTGCGAAAGCCCATCTATCTGCAAACCGCCCGCGAAGGCCACTTCGGCCATATCGGCGAGTATGCGTGGGAAAAAATATGATAAAAATATTTCTGTCCGACTTCGACGGAACGCTGGTGACAAACGATATTCTTGATATTGTTTGCGGCATAACAGGCAAAGAAGAAGCTAGCAAAAAAATTAGTGAAGAATTTCATGCCGGAAAAAGACATGGTGTCGAAAACACAATCATTCCAAGAATCAATTTCCTCCGTAATGTGACCGGACGGCAGATTAAAAATAAACTAGATGAAAACCCATATCTAATGGAAGGGGCAGCGGATTTATTCAAATATTTGAGACAAAAAAATATCATAAGCGTCCTTCACTCCGGCAATATCTTACCCGTACTGGAATACTACAGAAATCTACTTGGTATCGATTACGTTCTCGGTAACCGCCCCCTTATGAATAACGACACGATACTTGGAATATCGAAATCGCAGTTTCCGACCGACAAAGACTTCAAACTGCACTGGGTAAAAAAATTACTAAATAAACTACATATCGATCCAAAAGACGCGATCGCTTTGGGCGATGCTCCCGTTGACAGACCGATTTTCGAATTATCCGGAACAAGTATCGCAATCAACCCGAAACATGGAATAGATAAATATGCAACTTATACGGTTACTAGTCTCATGGAAATAATACCTATTATCGAGAGATTGACACAAATTCATTAACGATCAGTTCTTTTTCTTAAACCACGTATAGTACAAAACCGGCACGAAGAATAACATGATCGATCCGGAGAACGATAAGCCCGCGATAATAGCTCCGCCCAATCCGCGCCAGATAGGATCGGATAGAGTAATCGGCACTAGCCCGAAGATTGTGGTAAGCGAGGTTAAAATAATCGGCTCCATACGGCTTTCGGCAGCATCGGCAATCGCCTCGATAATTTCCATGCCTTTTTTAAGGTTGCGGTTGATGCTGTCTACGATAAACATCGCGTTGGTAACAACGATTCCAAACAAAGCAACGATCCCGATAAGCGCCGGGAATGAGAGCGGAGTCGAGGTCAATGCAAATATCGTAAATACTCCAGAGATAGCAAGCGGAATAAGAAGTAAAATAATCGCCGCCTGCCGGTAGGAGCCGAAAATCGTCACCATCGTAACCATAATAAGCAAAAACGACAATCCCATAGCCCGCATAATCGACTGCACCGACTTGGCGTTTTCCTCATTGGCGCCGCCCGTCTGCCAGGAATAGCCTGAGGGTAGATTGAGCTTAGTATCGGCAAACTGTTCCAGCTGCCGGTTTATATCGGAGGCTACATACCCCGGCTTCACGCTTCCGGAAACAGAAATAGTCCGCTTCCCCGCCTCGCGGGAGATGACGCTTGGGTTATATGTCAGTTCAAACCGACCGAGTGAGGAAATCGGCAGATCGCCGTTTTTTGAACCGATCGTAATTTTTGAAAGTTCTTCTGCAGTTTTCTTGCCTTCACTGGTGCGTAAAATCACCTCAGTCTCCTCCTCGCCGAAGCGGATCTTGTCGAGAGTCTGGCCGCTTAAAAATGAGCGCATGGTAAATCCTATCTGATCAATACCGACTCCCGCATCCGCCATCTTGGCGGTATCAGGAACAAATGTGAGTTTGCTTGTACTTGGCTTAACGGAAAGCTCCACGCTGGCTGTGCCGGGCGTGTTTTCGAGATATTCTTTAACTTTACCGGCGTAGACTCCAAGAGTCTGCAAATCGTCGCCGAGTAGTTTTAGCTGTATGTCTGAACCGGCTGGCGGGCCGCCGCTTAGCTCCTGAACCGTAACTTTACCCTTTTCGTAAAGAGCATATTTGTCACGCAGCTTCTCCGCGATCATTATCGAATCCTCTGTTCTATCTTCTTTAAGAACGAGGGTGATGACGGCGGTATTTTCGCGGCTGTCGAAACCGTTTCCCGAAAATTCGCGGCCCGTTTCGACAATCAAACTCTCAATATTTTTAATCTGTCTGATTTCATTGGCAAGATCAAATACCCGGGTTCTGACGGAATCGATATTCGCCCCCGCCGGATACTCGACGTTCAAATATATCTGGTCCTGATCGGATTTTGGAAAAAATTCATTCTTAACAAGACCCAAAGGAACAAGGGCATACGAAAAAAGCGCAAATACGATAAGCACGATAAAAATATTGCGCCGTCCCGTGTGGGAACGGAGGATATTTTCTATGATCCGGCGGTAAACGCGGCTGATTCTTCGCGAGTCGACAAATCCATGATCGGCAACATTCTTCAAAAATTTATTTTCGGCGATCAGATTTCCAACAGTCGGCAGACTTTTATACCCTGCATAAGCAGTCATAACCGCAAATGCGAGCATTATGAGAAATAACGGCGTTTTGGGAATAATCGCAAGAACGACAATTATTGCAGCCGCATAGGCAAGTATCCGGAAAAAAGTTTTGACCCGGCCCGGCACCTTAGGCTGCAGAAGCACGATCATAAAAGGCAAAGTGACCGTCACCGAATAAAGTGTCGATGACAGCATGGTTGCGGTAACAACAATCGGAATCGATTTTATGAATTCACCGATAATGCCGGTCGACAAAAGCAACGGAAGAAAGGCCCAGATGGTAGTTATGGTCGTTGCCCAGATAGGCACGATAAAATCACGCCATACAAGCAGACCCGTTTCTTCGCCGCTGAATTTCTTCGACCGATAATAACTCGTCATCGAAGAAACAACAACGATGGTATCGTCTATAGAAGTACCAAGAGCGAGAAGAAAGGCAAACATGGAAATAAAATTTATACTCAGACCGAAAATACCCATAATCACAAGTCCTGAAAGAAATGTGAGCGGAATGGTGACCGATGCGAGAATCGCCTGGCGCACACCCAAAAAAAGCAGCAGCACAAGAAAAACAAGAAGCAGGGTTTCGAAAAAGTTACGCACGAGATCGCCAAGCTGCGTAGAAATTTCCGCACCGGCGTTAATGACTGTATCTACCTTAAATTCCTGACCATGGGCGGCAATCTCCTGGTTGATCGCCGTCTCAACGGCGGCTGCTGCCGCATCGATGTTTATGCCAGGATTTTTGTAAACCTGAAATGTGACTGCCCTTTGCAGATTGCGGTTTGCGTTTCCGATATAAGTCCGGCTCAGATCGGGAACGGTCTTTTCCGCAACCGCCGCAATGTCGCCCAGGCGCATCGAAGTGCTCCCTGCCGTGATGCGGATATTTCTTATGTCGTCGACCGACGCAATCTGCGAATCGATACTGACTGAAAAATTGGAGCTGTTTGCGGTAACCGCGCCACCCGGATAGGAGCTGGCCGCTGCCGATATGGCACGGGAAACGGCTTGCGCATCCAGTTTGTAGTTTTTGATTGCGGTTTCGCTTAAACTGACAGTTATTTCCTGAGTTTCATACCCCGACAGACTCACCGACTTTACTGGCGGCAAATCTTCGATCTTTTTTTTGAGCTTGTCGGCAAAACGCATAAGCGAAGCTTCGTTTCTGCCGGAAAGAACGAATGTCCATATGGGTTCATTTTCAAAATCGACAACCGATACCTTCGGCGTCTGGGAATCCTCGGGCAAAGTAACCCCGTCAACAAGGGACTGCACCTCATCGCGCGCCTTATCGCGGTTTACGGTCGATAAAAATTCGAGCACTACGGTCGAAAAATTACTTCTCGATGAGGAGGTTATGCGGTCGAGTCCGTCCATACCGACAAGTACATCCTCGATGGGAGTGGTCGCAAGCTTCTCAACCTCTTCCGGTTCGGCGCCGGGCAATACGGTCGTGACGATCACAATCGGTATCTTAACCTCCGGATTTACCCGCCGCGGCAGGGTAAAAAGCGCCGTTATACCGGCGGCAAGCACCATAATGACAAGGAGAATCACAAGACGGATATTAGTAATCCACTTGGCATGAAGAGTGTTGCGGAGAGCCGGATCGAAAATAAGCTGTGTAAGATAAGATTTATGTTCGCTCATTGCACCCTTTCTCCCTCGACCACCGTCCGGTCGAGAATCACTTTATCTTCCTTCCCGAGTCCGGATACGACTTCGACAGAACTGCCAAATACCTGACCGGTTTTGATTTCCTTGGATTTCGAAACGCCGCCGTCTGCGACAAAAACATATGCGCGGTCGGCCGCCTGATAGACCGAATCGATCGGAATAAAAGGCACGGCGGCGACCGTATCGGCCGAACCTATGGGCAGTGAAACCGTAATTATATTCTTGTCGCTCAATCCTTCGGAAAAATCTTCCGGTATTTTATAGGCGGCAAGATGTAAAGATCCTTCCACCGCCTCCTGAGAAATGAAATAGGGAATGAGCTCAACCGATTTAGCGCCATTTTTTAATATACTGGGTTCCGTGCGCGACATCGACTTGGCATAAGCTGCCGGAATAAATGCTTTCGCAGTCAGGCTCGATGATGTACCCGATATCGTAACAAGCGGCATTCCTGGGTTGATAAGCTGCCCCGCCCTCACAAACACCCGCTCGACCGTGCCGGCAATCGGCGCGGAGGGGTAGTTGAGCGACTCGCCGATTTCGGCGATTCTAAGCTGTATACGGCTTACCTCAAGGCTCAAATCCAAGGATTTTTCCTGAAGTTCGAGTGCTTTTAGGGTCAAGTCTTTTTGCAGTTCGGAAAGTTTTGCCGGCGGCATATCGGCATTGACCTGGTATTCGGAAGCGCGAAGCGCCGATCTCGTCTGGGAAAGGCCGGCAAGAACCTGTGCTTTTATCTGTTTGGTCGAGTTGATGGCGGCGTCGTTTGCCCCGGAGACATTTGTGTCTTCAAGAGTTTTCAGGGAAGAATCGAGCGATTTGAGAATTTCCTCGTTTAGCGATACTAACGACTTGGTTTCATCGATGGATTTTCTCGTAATCTCCCGCAGTTCGTAGGCATTAGATTCGGTTTTGAACGCCACGTCTCTTTGTTTTGCGATACTGTCTTTTTGCAGGCCGTATGTGTCTTTCGTAAAGTTATACTGACGCGCTGCAAGCTCACGCTGATAAGAAGAAATCGCTCCACCGTTGTAACCTGAGGAAATCCATAAAAGTCTGCTGCCGCGGCCGACTTTTGCGCCTTCCTGTACATTTACTTTCTGAATCACGCCGGCAGTCAGAGCCGAGATTGTAATCACTCCCGATTTCTCGACCGTAGCCTGGACTTCAACCCGAGGCGCCGAACCGATATTATAAAACTCCACTTTTCTTGCTTCTTTTTTTACCTGATCTTCTTTCTTTTTTGGTTTGGTTAAGAAGTTACTCAACAAGATAAGCGCCAGAAGACAAATGAGAAAAATGAAAAAAAACCGGAGAGGTTTCGCCTCGATTTTCTTTTCAACCTGCTTAAGAAAATTCTTAGTCCTTTGGAACAAATTATTTTTGATTGATACTATATTTTTTACCACTGGGGAATTATAGCAGATCTGGAGAATACATACAAGATATTATAGGATTTTATAATCGCCGACCGAAGTTCTTTTTATGCTGTAGGTAACCGCGCCGTTTCCGATCTTTTTGCCGATCTGATCCACGATCGACCGCACATATGTGCCGCTTGTTGCCTTCACCGATAAATTAATTAAGGAAAATTCTTCGTTCTTATGATCTTGCAAAAATACTCTCCACCCTTTAATAATTTCCGCCTGGCGGAAATCACCTTTTACTTTCTCTATACGCTTTATTGCATCATCAACTAGCTCATTGAGCTTAATTGTCCTATAGGTCTTATAGGTCATATTAATTATTTCTACTTCTTTTTCCGGTATTTTTATGGTGTGTAATAAGTTTTTCCGGCTCCAGTAATAGAGAGGCTTGCCGTTTGCCATACCGGAAGAATACGGAGGATAAGGCTGGCTGAATTTACCTATGAAGTCGGGAATAAGCTTTTTCACCTTCTCAACGACTACCTGTGCAGAGGGCGGCGTCTTGTATCCGGTGATTACTCCCATAAGATCATAAGAATCGGTTGTTATACCCGGAATAAAAGAAAACTCATACTCTTTACTAAGTTTTTCATACTCCTTCCTTTTTTTATTCTCCTCGCCGACAAGAACAAGAAGAAGTCCCTCCGCCATCGGATCGAGGCGCCCAGCATAGCCAAGCTTCACTTCGGCATAATGCGGATTCCCCTCGCGCAGTCGCCCGACCGCCTCAAGCGGAGTCTCGCCTGGGTTCTTATATATAATAAGTACTGATTCCATAATAAAGAGCACGCTGTGGAGTAAATACTGGCTATTTTAAATCATTTTTTGTAAACAAGCTTGAGAAGATAATAAAGAATTAGTCCATTATATCCAAACATAAGACCGGCAATTGCCCACAAAAAATTTTTACTTTCCATATAGGCCCAGGCAGCAAATCCGAAATTACTGGCAACCATATATATCCAGCTTTTATTCTGAAGAAATATCGGTGGATTACCGGTTAACGCTGGCAATAAATAAACGAAACCTATATATGTAAGCAAATAACCGGCTATCGAAAAAAATATCGCGACGGCAAGATACTTTGAAATTTTTTCTGGCATAATTGTAATTATATACTTTTTTCACAGATACAGAAGTACTCATACCTCTTAATAAATACATGGATGACGTAGCCTAAAATAAAAAATTATCCTATAATATTGAATTAAGAGAATCAGTAATATATAATAATCTGGCTTAACACTGCTAAATACGCCTGCCGTGTTAAGAAAGAGTAAATCACAACTCACTGTTATCGAGGAGGATTTTATGAACGGGATAACATCTCAGCGGGCAAATGAGTTTAATATTCCTGGTCAGATGCCAGGAGAGAGCGAGGAACATTTTCGTAATAGGGTAGCCGCTCAATTGCGAGCGATGGGGCACGTCATAGAGGCGCATGAAGCACTAGCCGATGCGCTTTTTGACGATCCCGACGGGTCAGCCCAAATAGGTATATTGGGTGCTGTTGCTCAAAGTATGGCCGGTCACGGTTTTGGAGCCCAAACCTGGGGAGATCAGGTTGGCCACGATATCGCAGCCGGCATACACACTGGATCAAAAAGAACGGAAGGTAGCGGTCTACTCGCACTTCTGATTCTAATGAACCAGTAACAAACATACACCTGAAGTAAACACCTCTATGTGTTCGACTTCAGGTGTATACTTCTAAACGAGACGACTACTTTTTACATTAAAATATCTTTGTGGATCTCACACCTCAAGAAAGGAATATTTAATATGCGATTTCGATCCAAATGGACAGTTTTTGCAATTGTAATATTAATCGTCATAACCGCATTACTCGAAAAATGGACGCGGCCGGAGTTTTCCCAATCTGGCTCCGTCAAAATCTGGGACCGTCGTCACACCCTTCTTTACCAATCCGCAGGCGAGGCCGGGTCGCATATCGCGGTAAAATACGAAGATTTCCCCGAACATCTAATAAACGCCACAATCGCCTCCGAAGACAAAAACTTTTACCGCAATCCTGGGTTCGACACTACCGCATCATTACGGGCGCTTTACCAAAACATAATTAGCGGGCGGATCGTAAGCGGTGCGAGCACCATCACCCAGCAGCTTGCCCGGATCGGAGTCATTTCTCCGTATTCCATACATGAAAGGTCGTATGTCAAAAAAATCCGGGAAATACTGATTGCGGCTAGAATAAATGCGTCAATGACAAAAAAAGAGATCATAACCGAGTACCTCAACCGGGTTTATTTCGGCAACTTAAGTTATGGCGCCGAGGCGGCCGCAAGAACATACTTTGACAAAAGCGCAAAAGAGCTCTCCCTTGCAGAAAGCGCTCTCCTAACAAGCCTCATCGCCTCGCCGGAAAACCGCAATCCCTATACAAACATCGCCGAGGCAAAAAAACAACAGAAACGCGTGCTTGCGGCAATGACAAAGCTCAAAATGATCGGAGAAACCCAGGCCCGGGAGGCGGAAAAAGAGGACCTTGCTTTCAACTCTCCGAAAACCGGCATAAAAGCACCCCACTTCGTACATTTCATACTCTCGGAATTTAAGGCGATGGATATAAGCGAACCTGATGTAAACATCGAAACGACACTCGATTATTATTCGTACGAACGCTCCCAGTCAATCGCCTCACAATGGATAAACCGCCTGCGGAATAACCATAATGTTTCAAACGCGGCTGTTGTACTTCTAAAAAACGACACTGGAGAAATCCTTGCAATGCTTGGCGGCATCGACTATTTCGACGCCTCAAGAAGCGGCCAGATCAACCTCGCAATCGCAAAACGCCAGCCCGGATCGGCGCTCAAACCCTTCGCCTATGCAGCGGCGTTTGCAAAAAACTACACCCCGGCAACCGCCATCTACGACGTAAAAAAAATCTATAAAACCAAAAAAAACGAAAGCTACTCCCCGAATAACTACGATGGCAAATTTCATGGGCCGATACTCGCCCGCGAAGCTCTCGCCTCCTCCATGAATCTGCCCGCGGTCGAAACCTTAAACCGGATCGGCATTCACGCATTTATCCGGACCCTGAACTCAGCAGGCATCTATTCCCTATCAGATCCGGAAAAGTACGATCTTTCGGTCGTGCTGGGCGGCGGCGAGGTTACTCTTCTTGAGCTTACGAACGCTTATGCCGGTTTGGGCCGCGGAGGGATATACAGACCCGCATATGCAATCGAAAAAATCACCGACAGCCGCGGAAAAACACTCTATAAAAATCTGTCTGCAAATGCCAGACCGATCTTCGGCGATCGAAGCAGCCAAATCGCTTATCTTATATCTGACATCTTATCCGATCCGAAAGCGCGCATTCCTGCCTTCGGCGAAAAAAATCCGCTGATTCTGTCGCGCCCGGCGGCGGTAAAAACCGGCACCACCACCGACTGGCACGACAACTGGACGGTCGGTTATACCCCTTCATACACTGTCGGCGTATGGGTGGGAAATAACAACAATCAGGCGATGCGCAGCATCACCGGGGTCGTCGGTGCCGCGCCGATCTGGAATCAGTTCTTTGAGGATTTCCTAAGAGACAAACCCCGCGAAGAATTCCGCAGGCCGGAAGGGATAAAGACTATGCAGATCTGTAAAACCGACGGTCTCATCGCAGGAGAACTCTGCGGGGTAAAAATTTTCGAAAAATTTATAGCCGGAACGGAACCAAAAAAAATTTCCTCGATACATAAGAAAATTAGAATCGACAAACGAAACGGCCTCCTGGCGGTAAATTGTCCGGAAAAGTTTACGGAAGAATCGGTACTTATCGACTACCCGGCCGAAGTTTATTCCTGGGCCGAGGCCAATAACCAGCCGGTCATACCACGCGAAAATTCTCCCCTTTGTACAGATATAAAAAACGATATGGGCAAAGGATATATCGAAATCATCTACCCCAAAGATAGGGCAATATTCAAGCTGCCCCCGCGGACAATCCCGAACCGGGCGATAGTATTTGAGGCTTCCGTCGGCTCACCGATCGTGTCGGTAAACTGGAAAATAAACGGCATTAAGATTGGAACAGTAAATAATCCGCCCTACTCCTTATCCTGGGTACCCGAAAAAGGCTCCTACTCAATTACGGCGGAAGGCCGGACAAACACCGGTCAAATCTTCACCGCGCCGGGCGTGACAATTGTTGTTGAAGAAGAATAAAAAAAAATATAAGCTGATATCAACTGTGCGTACTAAACAAATATTCGTCGTTTCGGCAATGATGCTCGGGATCATCGCGGAAACATTTTTGATATTCAAATTCATCGAAACCTTCCGATTTGATGTATTTGATTTATTTATCCTACTGAGGCAACTCGTGTCTATCGTGGTTTTGGGTACTGGGGTACTTGGGGCTTCGCTTTATCTTCTGCGCCCCGCAATATTTTTCCGCATCGTAATCAAACTCCAAGACACACTTCCCTTTATTCACCATCATGCAAAACGTAATTATACTATTCTCCATATGCACTCCCGCTCCTGGATCGAGAGATTCCAGGTCGGATCAAGACGGACAAAAATCCTTATGGTCGCCCGTCCATTAATCATCATTTTCGCGATCGTCCTTTTTATCCAAACAAAAAACAACTTTATCCCGCCGAAAATTCTTGTCAGTTTTCCTGGCCAGGACAGCACCGAAGCTCCGCTTAATCAGAACATAGAAATCATCTTCGACCGCCCCATGATGCGCCAAACGGTCGAGAGAAACTTGGTGATCAAGCCCTCCATAAAAGGATCGTTTTCCTGGGAAAGCGATCAGAAAATCATCTTCACTCCGGAAAAAAACTGGAACCGGGCCACCAAATACGAAGCGGCACTCGAAGGCACAGTTCTCTCGAAGTTTTTCATACCGCTTATCGGCGCAAGAAAAATAACATTCGCGACAATCGGCAACCCCAAAGTCGTATTAACCGCGCCAGTCACCGAAGCGCTCGAAGACTTGGCACCGATAACCGTCATGTTCGACCGGGCAATGATACCGCTGACAACGGCAACAAATAGCGCCGTAAAAAAAGCCGCCTTTACCATTTCCCCCTCCCTCCCGGGAGAAGGCCGGTGGCTCGGCACGACCGCATATCAATTCCGGCCCTCCGCACGCTTCCGCCGGGGCACAACATATGTCGCCTCGCTTATTCGCGGACAGATTTCGCAGGATGGCGGAGTGTTGCCGGACGGTTACACCTGGTCATTCTCGAGCGAAAGACCAAAAATAGAAAGGGTGACACCGGTCGAGGGTGAAATGTTTGCATCCCCAACAGCCTCGATCGCCGCCGTATTCAATCAGGAAATTGATCCGCAGTCGGCCAATTCCAAAATAAAAGTAAAAAGCGCCGACGGCCGGGAGGTTGCCGGCGTCATAAAAGTCGCTGGAAAAATAGTCGCCTTCCATCCGCAAAAACCGTTGTCGCGCGACCTGAGCTATTACGCCTTTATCGAGCCTGATCTCAAATCTACCGAAGGCCCAAACGGCTCCGAAACAGGCCGCGACTGGAATTTCCGGACAGCGCCTTTCCCCGCCGTAATCTCCACCGACCCAAAAGACGGCAAACGCGATGTTAGCGAACAGCACACGATAACCGTCAACTTCAAGTCTCCGATGGACGAAGGCTCCTTTGATAAAAACGTCATCATTAGTCCCGCCCCCTCCAAGGATCCAGCGACATATTTTTCCAGCTACCAGGGAAAGCATGTACTTACGATTTCATCTTATTTTGGCCGCTCCACCGAATACTCAATCACCATAAACAGCGGCGTGAAAGACCAGCATGGCACATCTCTTGGAAAACCCTACGCCTTCCGCTTTACAACCGCGGCTTACAAACCGGCCGTTGCCATCTACCCATCCGGCACCTATTTCGGATCGTTTAACCAGAAAATCACCCCCCGTATTGTCGTACAGACAGTCAACACAAGTAAAGTAAAATACACACTCTACAAACTCAAAGAGGACGATCTCATACATCTCTACGACCGGCGCTATGGCACCTACTGTCATGGCCGGATGGATCAGACCTGCTGGAACTGGCAGGACTACGATCCGAGCAATCTGGAAAAAGTGCGCTCCTGGGAAGAGAACTACTCCACCGATCTCAATACCCCAATACATGTAGTTACCAAAGTCACGGCGCCGAACGGATCACCGCTCCCTTCGGGCTTTTATTACCTCGATGTCCGGATACCGGAAGGTCCGCATGATAATATGGCGATGATTGTAAGTAAAAGCACCCTGACCGTCAAAAAAAGCGAGAATCAGATTTTCGCCTGGGCGGTGGATCAGTCAAGCGGTGAAGTTGTCCCAGGGATGAACATCAGACTTGGTATGCTCTCAAAAGATATCCTCACTTCAGGCGACACAAACGGCGACGGCGTTTTTATGAAAAACGTCGATCTTTACAATAAAAGCAATCTGTTTGTATGGGGACAAAAAGATGATGATTTCGTGGTTGCGACCGAAGCCTGGAGCGACGGCATCAACCGTTATGATTTCGGTCTTCCCTATCATTATAACCCGCAGGAACAAGGTTATTACCAGACCAAAGAACAGTATAAATTCTTCCTTTCTCCCGACCGTCCGATTTATCGTCCCGGTCAGAAAGTGTATTTTAAGGGCGTAGTCCGCAAAGACAACGACAGTGCCTACGAAAAATTAGCTGCAGGGGAAAAAGTAATGGTCGAGGTTACCGACGCGGAAAACAGGATGATTTATTCCACCGAGCATGCACTCACAAGTTTCGGCTCTTTCTCCGGGGATTTCAATTTGGCAAAAGACGCTAACCTTGGATATTATCAGATCAAATCCACCGTGCACGGAAACAGCTACACCCAGCAGTTTCAGGTTGAAGAATACCGTAAACCGGAAATTGCCGTATCGGTCAATACCGCAGCTAGCAATTATTCCCACGGCGACCGTGCGGATGTCTCGGTCGAGGCTTCCTATTATTTCGGTTCTCCCGTAACCGACGCGCCGCTTACATGGTCCATGAGAACCGCCGATTACTCCTTCCAGTGGAACAAAGACGTCCGGTTTGAATTCGGCGATTCTGACGATTACTGGTATCGGCCCTGGTGGTACTTCTCCGATTCCTACTCCTATGGTGAGATGGTAACCGAAGGCAAAGGGACAACTGATTCCAAAGGAAATTTTGCAATTACCCCATTACTGGACATAAGTAAATACAAATCCGACCAGGTAATGACGGTCGAGGCGGTTGTTTCCGATGAGAGTAATCAGGCTATTGCCGCATCCGAACAATTTGTCGTCCGCAAAGCGGATGTGCGGGTCGGGATAAAAGCGGAAAAATACGTTAACCGTACCGGTGAAAACGCCCAGGTTACACTCATTGCCCTTGATAAATCGGATAAAGAAAAGGAAGGGCAGAAAATTTCCATATCTTTTTACAAAAGAACTTGGGAAACAATAAGAGAAAAAAACCCGGATGACGGAGAATTTTATTATGTCAGCAAACCCAAAGACACATTGGTTTCTAAGGCGGAAAGCGTAACCGATCCGCTTGGCAGAGCAACCGCTTCATTCACACCCGCAGAAGGCGGTGTTTATAAGGCAGTTGCCGAAACGGTCGATACGGGTGGCCGCACTTTCCGCAGCGGTACTTATCTGTGGGTATCCGGCTTCGGCGGTTCTTTCCCCCGTGAAAACCATGACCGCATTACCATCGTTACCGACAAAGACAGCTATAACGTCGGCGATACGGCCTCGATTTTTGTGGCAACGCCTTATGCTTCCGCATCGGCAAAAACCCTGCTTACTGCCGAGCGCGGGTCGGTCATGGAATATAAAATCGTAGAAACAGGAGAAAACTCCAACAACTTCCCCATGGAAATCCGCTCCCGCTTTACCCCCAATACTTTCTTGGGAGCGATACTTGTTAAAAGGGCAACCGGGGTGGCCGACCCGGCGGAGTTTAAGATCGGCTACGCGGAAGTACAGGTAACCGACAAAAAAACCAAGATCGACGTAAAAGTAAAAACCGACAAACCAAGATACCGGCCCGGAGAGCAGATGAAACTTGCGATCGAAACAAAGAATCAAGAAGGAAAACCGGTTGCCGCGGAAGTTGCGGTTTCGCTTGTTGACAAGGCGGTTTGGGATCTTGCACAGGTACAGATACCGGGGATTTTCGAAACATACTATCAGCCCCGAAATTTAGGAGTGGACACAAGCCAGCTGCTGACAATCTCGATCGACCGCATAAACGCCAACACCAATTTGGGTGCAAAGGGCGGTTCGGGCGGCGGCTGTTTCACGGGCGACACACCGGTACTTATGGACACTATGACCGAAAAACCGATCGAAAAGATAATTAAAGGCGATACGGTTCTGACCCGTGCCGGTGATGAAAATTCCCATCTTGTACCGGCCAAAGTTGTCAAAGTATACAAACATCAGGTTGAAGATTACCTCATAATAAACGGAGAGCTTAAGGTGACCGCCGTCCACCGCATGTATGTTAACGGTTCCTGGACAACCGCCGGACTCATAAAAATCGGTGACAATCTTTTAACTCCGGAAAATAAAAAAATCAGAGTTTTTTCGGTCGAATACGTAACCGGCAACTTTACCGTTTACAATCTTGAGGTGGAAAAATACCATACATATTTTGCCGGCGGATATTACGTACACAACCAGAAAGGCGACGGCTTCGACAGCTCGCGGAAAAATTTCCTCGATACCGCTTATTGGAACCCCGACATAAAAACCGGTCCCGACGGACGGGCGAATGTCGACATCAAACTTCCCGACAACTTGACAACCTGGAGAGTGGCGGCTGTTGCCAACGATGAAAAAACCGCCTTCGGTTCGCAGGTTGAAAATATAATCGTCAACCGCGACGTGCTCATTCGCCCCTTCCTGCCCCGCTTCCTGGCAGTCGGCGACAATGCAAAATTAGGCGCGATAATCGTCAATACGAGTGGTGCCGCAGCCAAGCTCACTGCCTCGATAAAAGCCGACGGAATTACCGTTAAGGAAAACGATAAACAGACATTTACTCTTGAAGACGGAGCGCAGAAAAAAATAATCTGGGGGACGGTAGCGGAAAATAAAAAAGAGGCCAATATAAGGCTGGCGATTACGGGCGAGGACGGAGCCGAAAAAGACAGCCTCCGCTTATCGATCCCGATTAAATCTTACGGCATCCCCGAAACCGTTGCCGTTGCCGGCGAGGCCAAGAGCACGGCTCAGGAAACAATTTTACTGCCGAAAGAAATCGACACAACCCAAGGGAACGCCGAACTCTCACTCTCCCCCTCACTCGGCACCTCCGCTTTTAACGGATTCCCGTATTTGGAATCATATCTTTACTATTGCACGGAACAAACCTCAAGCCGCCTCCTGCCTGCGGTTTACATTCATCGGATACTGAAATCCGCCGGGATAAAAACGGCCGGAAAAATTGAGATTCCGCTTCTTGAGTCGGTAATAAGCCAGAGTATACAAAAACTGCAGAAAGAGCAGCACTCCGACGGCGGCTGGGGCTGGTGGGAAATGCACGAATCCGACGAGTACTTATCGGCCTACGCATTCATGGCGCTTGCCGAGGCCAAAAAAGCCAAATTTGCCGTGAGCGATGAAACCCTGAACCGCGCCCGTGCCTACCTTAAAAACAGCTTGAGCTATGCAGGAGTCGGCCAGTCGACAAAGGCGTTTGTACTCTACACCCTGCGGGGCGAAAGTATCGGGCTCGCCTCCTTTGCGGCTAATCTTTATGAAAGACGCTTCGAACTTCCCATCGAATCGCGTGCATATCTGGCACTTGTCATGAACGATTATTCGGGCATGAAGGCGCAGGCCAAAAATCTTAAGGATGAAATAGTGAGCCTCGGTAAAAAAACCGCAACCACAACACATTGGGAGGAAAAGGGCTCCACCGGTTACTGGATCAGCAGCGACACAATCACAAATGCCGCCGTACTCGAAATGCTCTCGACACTCGATGAAAACAATCCCTTAATTACCGAAAACGTGCGCTACCTTATGGGTTCCCGCAGCGAAAATCACTGGGCCACAACCCGCGATACCGCAGCCGTCATTAAGGCAATCTCGATAAGATTATTAAACAAAGGCGATGAAAAACTGTCGGAAAACTACCGGATAAAAATCAACGATAAAATTTTCAAGGAAGCCGGCTTCGGCAAAAATGATCTCCTGGCTCTGCATAACTACGTCATCGATATCAATTCCTTCAAAATCGGGACGAACAATAAGCTGCAGTTTATAAAAACTGGGGATGGAAACTTATACTACAACATCAATCTTAAATATTATCTGCCTTATGACGAAATAAAACCGCTCGAGCAGGGAATGGCGGTTATGCGCGAGCTTATCGATGAAAAAGGAAAATTATTGCCCCAGGACCATATTGCCGAAGGCTCGGAAGCCTGGATGCGACTCATCATCGCCGTACCCGAAACCCGCCATTACGTGGCGGTTGAAGACATCCTGCCGGCCGGGCTTGAGGCGGTCAATGAAAGCTTGAAAAACGTGAGTACATTAAATGTCGAAAAGCCCGATCTTAAAGATAAAGGGAACATGACATATTATTTCGACCGCCGCGAATATCACGACGACCGGGTGAGCCTGTTCGCCCGCTACCTGCCGCCTGGCGTTTACGAAATCGTCTACCGTGTCCGGGCAACCACTCCGGGCCGCTACCATCGCGCGCCGGCACAGGCTTATCAGATGTATGTACCCGATGTTTCCGGCCATTCCGACGGCGG
>CAYYYG010000019.1:0-20717 GCA_964476135.1 uncultured Gammaproteobacteria bacterium
TCGTCAATTATGAGTTTATCGCGGATGAGATTGTGCGTACTCTGGTTGCCAGTATCGGTCTGATTCTGGCTGTGCCAATTACTACTCTACTTGCATCATATATATTCAGTCACAGAATTACTTTATTGAATTCTGACAAGTGATAAAAAAAGGTATCGCAGTCGATATCGATGAAACTCTCTCATGGACTCTGAAATATTGGGTTGAAAAAATGATGGATAAGTTTGGTAATCCGGAAAATTTAACGGTCATCGAGCTTATAAAGAAATACAGATATTCGCAAAATGTACCTTATTGGCAAACCCCTGAGGCGGAGAAATGGATGGAGGAGCATCGTAATGCTAATGCGGTGCAAGAGTTACTCCCAATAATAGAAGGATCTCCCCTCTATTTAAATAAGATAAACCATATAATCCCTATATCAATGTATCTTACCATAAGGCCAGAAAATGTCAGACTGGGTACATTAAATTGGTTGAAAAAACACGGTTTTCCTAACGCTCAGATTGTGATGCGTCCACATAACATACATATGAAGGATGGTAACGAATGGAAAGCAAAAATTCTAAAAAAATATTATCCCAAAATTGTTGGAATAATAGACGACAATCCGGCGGTATTAAAATATTTAAGCCCGGATTATGAAGGCGCCGTATTCCTTTTTGATTCAAATACTTCAGAGCGTCAAGATATAGATGTTTATCCCTGCCCTAGCTGGCAACATGTTTACGATTTTATTTTGAAAAAATTTCAGGGTGTATAATGAATTAATATGCATACTTACGCTCAGTATCACGATCTTCCTCATCATAAGCACGGACGAGTTAACGCTTTTTTTATGGCGACGGTAATCAGAACATTCGTAATCTCTTACCTGATTTTGTTTCTGCCGATATTAATAATGGAGCATTTTTCTTATTTTGGAACCCAGATTTCACTACTGATTACCGGATGTTATTTTGTATTCCTTTCGGTTGTGCAACTTCTATATATCCCCGCGATTTCATATATATCTTCAAATCTTGGTCTGAGATTTTCATTCTTTTTGGGTTTGTTGTTTTTATTGAGTTTTATTTTGATGATGAATAGCACCTATTATTTGGTGTCTTTACTTTTTTTAGGACTCGCCGCGATGTTCTGGTGGTATAGTTACCATCTTTATTTCACCCAATATGCATCTAGAGGTAAATACGGTAAAGCGGCTGGACTGGTAGAAGCTTTCAGTGTTTTATCCGGTGCACTGGCTCCCTCTATCGGAGGATATCTGCTAATTCAGTACGGCTCTTCTGTTTATTTTATTTTCGGAGCCGTAGTACTCATCTTGGCATTTGTTTTTGTATTTTATATACGCTCTCATCGCGCGGTCAAAGCAATTGGTTACCGTGATATTCTTAATGTTTATCGAAAGCGCCGGCGCGATTACTTCGCGTTTATCGGCGCCGGCGCTGAGGAGGCCATAGGAACAATAATCTGGCCATTGCTTCTGTATTTTATATTCCAGGACTTTCTTAAGGTAGGCTCCTATTTTTCATTTGTAATGATGGCTGTTTCGGTAACCAACTATCTAGTTGGATTAGTAAGCGATAAGTTCAAAAAGGAGAGGCTTGAAGAAATAGGCTCCACTGCTGTATTTTCGAGTTGGATAATAAGAGTATTTACCCAGAATCCGGCTCTTCTTGGAATAGTGGAGGTGATTTATAAATTTTTTCTAACATTTTTTCGATTACCCTTACTTGTAATCGCATACGACCATGCTTTTGAAGATAAGGAGTCGTACATCGCATTTCGTGAAGCGAGTTATAAAATTGGGGCGATACTGGGTTACTTGTCGTTTATATTTGTGGTTATATCAGGATTGCCGTTATGGTCGATACTTCTGTTTTCAGCAGTGTATTCGCTTTTTCCCATGCGTATTAAAAGCTGATCAATTCGTCTTTTTAAATACTTCTAGGAATTTGTCGTAGTAAGTGTAATAAAGGTATCCGTTCAAAATTAACAGTCCAGGGAATACAACCATGTTTTCCATAAAGCCTTTTGTTTTCATACGTAGAATTCTAAGCGGAGGAATGCCGAATTTTATCGGGATTGGAAAGAGCCAGGGGACGCCGTCGCGAGTAAAAGTGTCCATTACAAGATGCGATATGAACCCGATCATAAACGCCCACCATACTGCCGTCTCGTCTACGATTAGCGTATGGGAGGCGGCGGTTAGAAATACTTTTACGATGAATCCAGCAATCGCTATGCCGATTATTGAATGTGAGATAAAGCGGTGACCACCGAATAATGGATGAAGAATACGGCCGAATACCGATCCCGCCGGGATTCGATTCCAGAGTGCCGCTGTTGGTTGGTCAAGATCAGGTGCTAGGCCGCCGATCATATTTGCGCTGAAGGCAACAATAATCGTTCCAAGCGACATATCAGGAGTCGGCATGGTTGCGACAACATAAGTTAACGCCGTAAAAGCGGCAAGATCATGAGTTCGTCCGGTCATCTACTTATTTTACCGTAACACTTTTTGCTATGTTGCGTGGTTTATCGATATTATTTCCTAGTTTTTTTGCCAGATAATAAGACAATAGTTGAAAGGGAATAATATTCATGATAGCCGATGTCTCTCCACTGTCGGGTGTTTTTATAAGCGTATCGAATCTATCGTTTTCAATCGGACCAATACCGGTGACATGGGCACCCCTGGCTTTCACTTGGCTTGCAGAATTCATGACGTCATCGAATGCAACATCACGGGAAAACGCGATCACGACATGAGTGCCCTTTTCGATAAGAGTGATAGCATAGTGCTTAAGGTCGCCCGCTGGGATCGCGTGCGCGTGTTTGTAAGTGCCCTCGATGAGCTTTACCATGCCCTCACGGACTATCTGTAGATTTTCGAAAGCCCCTAGTAACAATATATCCTTTGTAAGGGAGAGTTTGTCTGAAAGCGCGATTATCGCATCGTGATTCTGCTTATTATTAAGGTAATCTGATATCGATGTCGATAAAGCGCTGATATTTGTTATGCCCTCTTCTTTTTTGCCAGCCGCGATTTTGCTGATATAGTATCCCCACGCAATCTGTGAAGTAAATATTTTCGTCGACATAACGCAGATTTCAGGCCCTGCATTGGCCATAAAAGGAAAGTCTGCCATCCGACTCATCATGGATCCCGGCATGTTTACATAGGTCGCTATGGGCACTTTCTTCTTTTTGAGAATTTCCAAAACCTCAAGTACGTCAGCTGTTTCACCGCTTTGGGAGGGGGCGATAACGATATCTGTTTCGTTAATGAGCGGGATATAGTCCTTCGCGTCGGCACCTATAAGGCTGGTAGCATCTATGCCAGCGTACAGTCTCAGATAAAAAGCAATCTGAGCTGCGGCAATCCCTGCCGTTCCGGAGCCTATAGTGAAGACTCTCTTTGAGCTTTTAAGTTTACTTATGAATTCATCCAAAAATTCCGGCTGCTTTAATACTGATAATAATGCTTCAGGCGTATCGGCAATTTCTTTTATCATATGGTGTTCATATTGGTGTTTGTCTCGGTCGCCTTCCTTGATGGTTACAGGAGTAAGCTGAAGTGTCTTTGGTGCTCCTGTTTTTATATCAAGTATTTTAATTTGACTGTTGCTGCACACGACCATTTCACCGTTTTCAATCGTCTGTGCAGTAGTTACATAGGGGGCAAAAGATAACATATCCGATGATAGGTAAATTTCGCCGGAATTTTCATTTTTACCGATTACAAGCGGGGAACCGTTACGTGCTGCAATGATTGTCCCATCGCTAGAAAGTAATATGATTGTATTTCTGCCAGTAATTATGTTATACACTTCACGGACAGCCTCGACCAGGGTGTTATTTTTTTGAGATTCTTCTATGAGCCTGACGATAACCTCCGTATCCGTTTGGCTAAAGAATACATAGTTTTTTTCTAGCAGGGTTTTTTTAAGATCGGTAAAATTTTCGACAATCCCATTTTGAGCTAACACAAATGAACCGTTACTTGCTGCGTGCGGATGTGCATTCACTTGTGTGACTGCTCCGTGGGTCGCCCATCTTGTATGGCCAATTCCTATTGAACCCGGGGGTTTTTCACTATTTTCTACATTATCAAGAATGCCCGTTTGCTTAACGGTTGAAATTTTTCCTTCATTAAGGATAGAGATTCCCCAAGAGTCATACCCACGATAATCCAGTCGCTTAAGACCATCTATAACAACATCAGCGGCACTTTTTTGGCCGATATAACCATATATACCACACATAGGATTGGTAAAAAATATTAAAGAAGCCAATAAAGCAGAAAGGGTAGTGTTGTGCAGCCTTTTTTTATTTGCCGAATTGCTTCGGCTGTTATTATAAGGCCTTTAGGCTGACAACAGCAGCCTGAAGGTTTCCGCAGATACTCCGTCCGAAAAATTCGGGCGGGTCCGATCCCCTGTGACTATAGTCGCAGGGCCTTCTCCTCGTATTCCTATCTGGTAAGATAGGACCACACGCTTGAATATTTTTTAATTACACCCAATAAGCTCTATAGCTTTAGACCTATATTATACCAAATTTAGTAAATAGATTATACTTCACCGATGAACCCTTTTCGCCAGATTTCAAAATCGGTCAGATCGACTGTGTTGTTGTTACCGAAGTCAGCGTCTCTTGTATTGGCGTCACCTGTGAATTCTTTTCTCCAGACTTCAAAGTCGCTCAGATTTGTCAGCGAATCGCAGTTTGCATCGCCATACACTTTATTTGGACACGCTGGTGGGAGTGTGGGGGTCACACATCCTTGAGGCAGAGAGCCGTCTGTAAGTGGTGCTGATGAATTTATTCTTAAGGGTGAGGAGGGATTCGATATTGGTTCGATTTTAGCGTCGATTGTATTCGATGTGTCATCTTTGACTGTGCTTCCGGGACAATCGTCAAAGTGGTACAAAACTAAAGTATTATTATCTGGTATAAACGGAGAGTTTGGAACAGTATAGTTAAAACTATATAGTTTAATAATCGAAATTTTCATCTCGTCTATTGCGCCGGCAAACGCGGTGAATTGATTATCCGGATCTGATTTTTTCCCGCCGATTACTATATACGGGTCAAGCTCGTTCGCGGGAACTCTCGAAATATTATAAGAAATATCTCCAGATGGACCGAAGAACTGAAAATCGAGTTGACCATCAATGAATATCGACATGAGGCCGTTCGTTGCAACTCTTGTTATGGCGATGTGATGCCAGTTGCCGTCATTTATCTGGGCATTGCCGCATATAGTGTATTTCTGACTATTATCCTCAACACCAAAGGCGATCGCGCCGCCACTTAAAGATACGCCAAAGCCGCCTTTGTCTGGAATGCCTTCTGTTTGGGTGGCATCGATAATAATATTACCCTTCAACCAATTGTCGGTGCCTGTTACACATGCTGGTGATGTATTTTTCTCCGGTATTGATTTCATGAACCATTCTATTGTGAAAGCTGAGGAACCAATGCTTGCGAGAACACTTGTCCTCGGAATCTTTACGATCCCTGGTTTGTTTAGTTGGTCATGCCCATAAAATTCTAGCGCGGATCCTGATGTAATCTGAGCAAATAAAGGAGGTGGTGTAAAACAGGCTATGAATACTGACAAACTTAAAATATGCAATATGTATTTCATCGTGTTTATTTGGGATCACTGTCTATAAATTTATTATAATAAATTTATAAATGAACAGTATATCGTTTGGATTGATCGATGCTTTTTTGGTTCTCTCAATTATAATATTTATTTTGTCTAGTCACGGCTTCGTAGAGAGCCTGCTGGATCTTATTGGTGTTGTGTTCTCGCTGTTTATGGCTTATAAGCTATATCCTAAATTAGCAGCTGTTTTGCTTCAGGATGGATCTTTGCCGGTTGGTATAGCGAATGCGAGCAGTTTTTTCATCGGGTGGCTAATGTTTGAAATGTTGGTGTTTTTTGTCACTTACGGGTTTTTAGTCAAGGTCTTATCTGGTATTCGGTCTCATCCTTATAATAGATTATTCCGTTTTATACCCGCGACTTTACATGCTATTGTCATGTATGTCTTTTTTCTGAGCCTGGTTTTTTCGCTTCCTGTTCGAGGAGAGATAAAAGCAGCAATACTTAATTCAAAAAGCGGGCCCATGTTCATAAGTTATTCTCAAAAATTCGAGCAAACCTCCCGCGAGGTCTTCGGTAAGGCAATACTTGAATCTGTGAATTTTCTTTCCGTAAAGCAAGGGGCAACAGAATCTCGCAACATAAGGGTAGATGTAAATGAGACTCAGCTTATATATGATACGGAATCGGAAAGTATTATGTTTCGTTTAATTAACGAGGAAAGAGGTAAATCGACAAGAAGACTTGTGACTTACGATCCGAATTTACGAAATGTTGCCCGGAGGTATGCTAAGGAGATGTTCAGATATAGTTTTTTCTCTCACATATCACTGGTAGACGGATCTTCGGTATCTGAAAGGGTGACTCGTGATGGGATTGTATTTGTTAATATCGGCGAAAACCTGGCATATGCGCCGGATGTCTATCTAGCGCATCAAGGTTTAATGAATTCAGAAGGGCATAAAGCAAACATTCTATCTGAGGATTTTGGCCGTGTTGGGGTGGGTGTAGTCGATGCCGGAATATGGGGGAAGATGTTTGTTCAGGTGTATACGAATTAATCTTTATGGATTCAGTTCATCGCCTGCTTATTTGTCTCGTCTTCAGGAAATGCGACGACTATAAATCGCATCGAATCCAAAAAGCCGGTACATGTATATACAGTGATTCTTTTATCTGTCGTTTGATTTAGTATTCCTATCTGATCGGGTTTGACAGTTCCCGTATATTCGACAATAAAGGTGGTCGTGGTTCCATCGGTGTAGGTGATTATAATTTTTGCATTCGGCTTTATATCGATTAGTCTTCCAAGCAGTTTTTCCCAATTATGACCATATAAAATACTGTTGCCTGTTTCCCCTGGTATAGGAGAGGTTGCTAAATATGACACTCCTTCACTTGTTGTCTCCCATTTTCCATCATTTATTTTAGCCGGCACAATGGGCAATTTGATTTTAAGCTCCGGTATTTCAAGGAGCAACGGTTCAGCCTTCGAAGCTGGGAGCGATTCTTTCATTGACGCATTCTGTACATTTTTGTATGACTTTATTTTAAGCCTCACAGGTGTAAGACGCATCTGATAAAGGTATAGGCTTATACCTATGAGTAATAGTCCGGCAAATATGAGTATTTTCGAGAACATATTTTACCTTTAATTCTTATTTGATTTTCTGGATACGACTATTCCGGCAGCCATCAATGCGATCCCCGCGAAAGCTATCGAATATATGAATACGATATTACCAGTTGATGCTAAAGCAAGAACCTGCCCGCCTATCGACTGGGAGGAGCTTGAGGATGAGGAGGATGAGGTAGATGAACTGCTTGAAGACGAGCTCCCACCTGATCCGCCATTATTTTTACATGAATAGACAATATTTTTTGCCAGATATGGATCGTCAGTCAGACCCCAAGCGGTTCCATCCGGGACAAATATCCATCCTTTTTGCACATAACTGTCAATTTCTTCCTTAGACAGATATGGCACTTTCCACCAGTTTGTCTGGATCCCGTGACCATTATCGGCGCAGAAGCATTGCATGTAGCCGATTTCTGAGGTGCTATATACTATATCTTTTCCCTGATATGATTTATTATCACCAACAATTCCGTGTATTCCAGTGTCATATTGAGCTTTAACTGTACCAACAGGATTCAAGCATGATGGGTAGTCCGGTGCTGTTGCAGCATTGACGATTCCTGCAAAACAGCTAACACATATGATTACACCGACAATCGAAGTTTTTATAAGTTTCATAAAAATATATCAAAATATTAACCTGTATTAAAAGTTTATAGGATTATATCATATAGTATCAATTAATGCAATACGATGTATTAAGAATGTGTTTAATATATTCAATTTTGATGAAATTCTATGTGTAATATATATTTAGGAAACATAAAATAACCTCATAATAATATTAAACATACGCTCCGATGGAAGAAGATTTTAGAAGAGTGTCTGCTGTGGATTTTTCTTTATTTTTTGATCCTTTGTTTTCTGAGGCTCCTGTTTTGATGAGGGAAAGTATTTTTTCAGTATCGACCAAAATTGAAGTTTTGTGAGATGGTCCTTCATGGCCAGATCATACCCATTGAATTTAAGACTGTCGTAATTAAAGCTAATATCAACATCGCGAACGATGGTTGCTAGCTTCTTGGTGAAGTTAATTACTTCTTTATTATCGGATATTAATTGTCGCAACCGAACATTCTCTATCAAATTAATATTTTCGAACATGTTTTCCACTGATCCGAAGTCGGAAATCAATTTTGCCGCAGTTTTGGGCCCGACGCCTTTTACACCTTTATAGTTATCTGAAGGATCACCGACAAGCGCCTTGTAGTCGGGGATCTGCTTTGGTTTTACGCCCATTTTCTGCTCAACTGCCGATTCATCAAATACAATTACATTCGATATACCTGTTTTAGGAGAAACTACACTGGTGTTAGCCGAAACAAGCTGAAAGATGTCTTTGTCGCCGGTAAGAATTAGTGTTTTATCTGCCCTTTTTTCTGATGCGTCTGACAATGTTCCGATTATGTCGTCTGCTTCAAAGCCGTCTTTCTGGAATCGTGATATTTTAGCCGCATCAAGGAGATTCTGGATATGAGGTATTTGCCTTTTAAACTCGTCCGGCATACTCGGTCTTTGCACCTGATATTCTTTGAACATTTCTGCTCGAAAGGTTGGTTTCGGAGTGTCAAAACAGACTGCGATACTATCCGGTTTGTAGAGGCTTATGACGCCGTGTAGCATGCTGAAAAACCCGTATATTGCGTTTGTCGGTACTCCTTCTGATGTTGTAAGTGGTGGAAGGGCATGAAAGGCACGATGCATAATTGCATTTCCGTCTATAAGAAGTAAGAGCATTTTTTTATTATATCACGCGGGATTGACTGCCGGTTCAGGTATGACTTTAGCTCCCACGAGCGCCATAAAATCATCACCGTCAAGTGTCTCCTTTTTTATAAGTTCGGCCGCGACCGAGTCGAGTTCTTTTCTTTTTGCTTTTAGTAATTGGACGGCGCGGTCGTAAGCGTCGCTTAGAATTTTTTTGGTTTCAGTGTCTATTTTTGCCATCCATTCCTGGGATATCGAGTTTTGCTCCCAATAAGATTTACCCCATTCGGTGATATCCATGTTTGGACCATAATTCACCGGTCCAAGTGTACTCATTCCAAACTCAACCACCATGGCCTTGGCAATGCGTGTTGCCTGATCAAAGTCATTTGAGGCACCGGTTGTGACTTCGTTAAATACGACTTCTTCTGCTGCCCGTCCGCCCATCATAGCGGAAATTCGCTCCACTAAATGTGTTTTTGTTTCATGCAGTTTGTCTTTTGCCGGGGGGATGAGAGTGTATCCAAGAGCCATTCCTCTTGAAACGATCGAGATGCGGTGAACGGGATCCGTGTGGGGTAGAAAGTGCGTCACAATAGCGTGTCCTGCTTCATGATATGCAGTTAATTTCCTGTCATAATCCGACTGTAGTCGCTTTTTTTCTGGACCAAGCTTAACTTTGGTGGCCGATTCCTCGATGTCCTCCATGCTAATTTGGTTTTTTCCAGCTCTTGCTGCCGAAATTGCCGCCTCGTTAAGCATATTTTCAAGGTCGGCGCCTGAATATCCAACAGTTCTTTTGGCGATTTTATCCCAATTTACACTGGCGTCAAATGGTTTACCCCGTCCGTGTATCAGCATGATTGCCTTTCTACCTTCTATATCCGGATAATCGACCACAATTCTTCTGTCGAAACGACCTGGCCTAAGGAGTGCCGGATCGAGAAGGTCGCCACGGTTGGTTGCCGCAACGACGATGACTTGTTCGTTGGGGGTGAAACCGTCCATTTCAACCAATATCTGATTCAAAGTTTGTTCACGCTCATCATGCGAAGGCATTACTCCAACCGATCGGGCTCTGCCTATAGCATCAATTTCATCAATAAAGATTATTGAAGGCGCGCTTCTTTTAGCGTTGGTGAACAAGTCTCGGACACGCGCGGCGCCAATACCGACAAGCATTTCCATAAATTCCGATCCTGCGATCGAGAAAAATGGCACATTCGCTTCACCGGCTATGGCTTTAGCAAGGAGAGTTTTACCTGATCCTGCCGGGCCGATAAGTATAACGCCTTTAGGTGTCCTGGCGCCTAATTTTTTGTATTTTTCGTTGTTTTTGAGAAAATCAACTATTTCGGCCAGTTCTTTTTTAGCCTCATCTACACCGGCAACATCATCGAAGGTGATTCTGGAGTGATCTTTGGAAAATCTTTTTGCTCTTGACTGACCGAATGAGAAGACTGATTCCTGAGCGCCCTTTGCCTGTCGAAAGAGGAAAATGAAAAATACAACCATTAATATTGTTGGTATTAGGTTACTTAAAAAATTCACCATGCCGGCTGAGCCAGTAGTATCTTTAGGTGATATATTAACTTTTGAAATGTCTATGCCTGAGCTTTGAAGAGTTTCGACAAAACTTGAACCCGGCTCTTTATACGTAGTTCCCATAGAGCTGTTTTTGTAGTATATGAGGATTTTATTATCAATAATTTCCAGTTTGTCGACACGGTCGTCTTTTATTTCTTGAATCACGGTCGTGAGAGGTTTCTCGGGAAAATTGCGATTAACTTCGGCAGAAAAGGAGAAGTATAAATACACAAGGAAAAAGATGCCTAAAACAGCTATTATCAATGTTTTTAAGTTTAGATTCAGCTTAAACTCGGTAATATTTTTATCATTCTGTTTTTTTCTTGTTGCCATAGGAACAAATTGTAGCAGACATTTGTTAAAATATAAAACCGAAAAAGTATGCGAACTATATCGATTTCCGAACCAATCTTACCTTCAGTTGAGGCGGTTGTCAAATCTCTCGCATCTGGAGGCATGGTTGTTGCTCCGTCTGACACAGTATATGGACTTCTTGTTGATGCGACAAACGAAGAGGCAGTTGCAAAGCTTCTGAAATTTAAGAACAGACCACCAGGTAAACCGGTTTCGATATTTCTTGCCGATGAAGCAGCAGTAAGTGAAACTGCCGAAATCCCCATAAGTATAAAGCCAACACTCGATACCCTTATTCCCGGTCCGTTTACGGTCATTCTGAAATCAAAACATAAAGTCAGCAAAAAACTCGAATCCGAAAGAGGCACGATCGGAGTTAGAGTGCCGATTTATAGATTTATAAATGAAGTATCTCGTATATATGGTAAACCAATAACCGCCACATCTGCCAATATTTCAGGGAAGAAACCGCATTATCGTCTAACTTCATTTCTGAATCAAATATCTGACGTCAAGAAAAATCTATTGGATACGGTTGTTGACGCCGGGCAGTTACCTCGAAATAAGCCATCCACAGTTGTCGATCTCACAGGATCTGAAATCCAAATGCTCCGCAAGGGTGATTTATTACTCTCGGACTCACAGTCGTTTGTCTCTGACTCTCCCATAGTCTCAAAAAAAATTGCAGCTTATATTATTGATAAATTTGTCTATAAATATCAAAACTCACCTAAATCGCTAGTATTTCTTCTGGAAGGTGAGATGGGGGCAGGTAAAACAGCATTTACTCAAGGTATGGGTGCCAGAATAGGTATTGAAGATATAATATCTCCGACATACGTCGTATCTTATGAATATAAGATAGAAAAAAGTACGTATAAATATTTTGCACATTACGATTTGTATAATTTAGTTGAGTTAAATGAATTTGAACATATTGGCTTAAGAGAGTATATTAACAATAAAAACATAATTGTAATTGAATGGTCAGAGAAGGTACAGCCCTTTATAGATTTATTGTCGAAAAATTCGCACATAGTCTCTGTGAGATTGGAACATAAGGATATAAACGTGAGGAAGATATCAGTTGGCGAAGTGAAAAGCTTATGAAGATTCTTGCAATCGACACATCCTGCGATGAAACCGCCGTTGCAATAACTAGCGGAAGAAGAGTTCTATCACATCTTGAATATACCCAGATCCAGACCCATAAAAAGTGGGGTGGGGTGGTACCTTCGATTGCTAAAAGAGCGCACGCAGAAAAGATCGACTATGCGGTTGAGAGCGCAGTATCAAAAGCTAAAAAAATAGATCCTAATATATCATTGGCAAATATCGATGCTATAGCGGTCACAGTTGGGCCAGGCCTTGCGATAGCTTTGGAGGTAGGTATATTGCAAGCAAAAAAACTCGCAGCAGAATACAAAAAACCTTTGATACCTATAAACCATATGGAAGGTCATATATACTCCTGTTTTGCAGAAAACAGTAAAGGATTACCAAAACGTGAGTTTTTGTTTCCATATCTGGCTTTTCTTGTATCTGGTGGTCATACGGAGCTTGTACTGGTTAAAAGTCACCTTGAATATCAAATTATCGGCAGAACTCGTGACGACGCTGCCGGTGAAGCACTTGATAAGGGGGCCAGGCTTCTGGGTCTTGGCTATCCGGGTGGGGCGGCCCTTGAAAGGTTAGCTTACGTCGCTCATAATACCGACGAATTCCGTTTTCCACGGCCAATGCTGCATAGTGGTGATCTGGATTTTTCGTTTTCCGGACTAAAAACGTCCTTATTATATTTCCTTAAAAAAATAGCGGAATCGGAAAAAAATAATAAAATCCATGAAATAGCCAGTTCATATCAGGAAGCGGTGTTTGCTGCGCTTTCAAAAAAAGCCGAAATTGCGATTAAATCGACGGGAGTTAAGCTTTTGGTATGCGGTGGTGGAGTTGCCGCCAACAACAGGCTCAGATCGCTTCTTAGAAACCTCATGAAGGGAGTTGGAGGAAAAGCTTATTTTCCGCCGTACAAATATTTGACCGGAGATAATGCCGCAATGATAGGAATAGCTGCTTATTACAGATGGGAAAAACAAATGTTTGCTCGGAATATGGACGTCATTGACAGGGCTCCTAGATTGTCGCTTGAAAATAGTATAAATCTCATTTAAACTGGTCTCGCCAATATGATAAATATAAAAAATCTCAGCGTGAGTATAGAGAAGAAAAAGATACTGAAAAACATAAACTACAAATTTGAAAAAAATAAGACTTATGCGATTATGGGTCCAAATGGATCAGGTAAGTCTACGCTCGCATATGCCATAATGGGCCATCCGGGTTATTCATTGGATGAGGGTTCGACTATCGCATATGGCTCCAAAAAAATTCATGAAATGGACGCCAATGAAAGAGCTGATCTTGGAATATTTTTATCATTTCAGTCCCCATTATCTTTATCAGGAGTAAAAGTACATCAACTTTTACAGCTAGCTCTGAAAGGTAAAAAAGACCCGCTTAAAATAAGAAAAGAGCTTAAAGAAGCTGCTGCTGAGCTCAAAATATCTGATGATCTACTATATCGATCGTTGAACGAAGGTGCATCCGGCGGCGAAAAGAAAAAAATGGAGGTTCTACAGGCAGCTCTACTGGACAAATCATTTCTCATGTTCGACGAAGTTGACACCGGAGTAGATGTCGACGCTCTGAAAACTATCGCTAACTATTTGCACGCCCATAAAAAAGGTAGAACTTATGTTGTCATCACTCATTACAACCGGATTCTCCGCTATCTGAAGCCGGATCGTGTAATTGTGATCGCAGATGGCGAACTCAAAAAGGAAGGCGACCACAAATTGGCGGAGGAGATTGAAACTCACGGGTATGCTTCGGTGCTGTCCTAACAATTAATAAATTTATGCAAAAGACAGATCAGATAGATTTTGAATACCGTTTTGGATTTTCGATGCCTCAAAACTATTCCTTTAAGGGGAAAAAGGGGCTGGATGAAGATGTGGTAAGAAATATCTCTCGGATGAAGAAGGAAGATAAATGGATGTTGGATTTTAGGCTGAAAGCTTATAAAATTTTTTTGGAAAAGAAATTGCCTGAATGGGGCCCTGATCTTACGAAAATAAATTTCGATGAAATTTATTATTATATTAAACCTACAGAAAGCCGTGCCGATTCCTGGGATAAATTACCCAAAGAAATCAAAGAAACTTATGATCGTATCGGCATACCTGAAGCAGAAAAGAAATATCTGGCCGGGGTCTCAGCTCAGTATGAATCTGAGGTTGTATACGAAAGTGTAAATAAAGCTCTCAATAAACTGGGCGTTATTTTCTGCGATATGGATACGGCGGTGCGAAAATATCCAGATATTGTCAAGAAATATTTCGGCAAACTGATCCCACCACATGATAATAAATTTGCCGCGCTGAACTCGGCAGTCTGGTCCGGAGGCTCGTTCGTATATGTGCCAAAAGGGGTTAAAGTCTCATTGCCGCTGCAGGCATATTTCCGGATCAATGCGGAAAAATTTGGTCAGTTTGAACGTACCTTGATAATAGCGGAGGAGGGTAGTGATGTTCATTATGTGGAAGGTTGTACTGCGCCTGTTTATACAACCGACTCTTTGCATTCCGCCGTCGTTGAAATTTATGTGCAAGAGAAGGCACATGTACGCTACACAACAGTACAAAACTGGAGCAAGAATGTATACAACTTGGTAACCAAAAGAGCTAAGGCCGAAAGGGGAGCATATATGGAATGGATAGACTGTAATTTGGGCAGTCAGCTCACTATGAAATACCCAAGCGTTTATTTAACGGGTGAAGGAGCAAGAGGTGAAGTGCTTTCGATAGCATTTGCCGGTAAGGACCAAGTGCAGGATGCTGGTGCAAAGATGATGCATGTTGCCCCAAACACTTCCTCAAGGATCGTATCTAAGTCTATTTCCAAGGCAGGCGGAAGAACATCATATCGCGGTTTAGTCCAGGTTTCACCCGGGGCTAAAAATTCTTCAGTTTTTGTTTCTTGTGACGCGTTGATTCTTGATCCGGAATCCCGCTCCGACACTTATCCTTCAATGCGGGTGAAGGAGAATAATGTTGCGATACAACATGAGGCAACTGTCGAAAAAGTAGGCGACGAAAAGATATTTTACCTAACATCGAGAGGAATACCAAAAGCACAGGCCGAAAGTATGCTGGTTCTTGGTTTTATGGAGCCGGTGACGCGCGAGCTTCCTCTTGAATACTCGATAGAACTCAACAGACTTATAAATCTTGAAATGACAGGCAGTGTAGGTTAAGACTATGGCAATATTCATAAATTTGAACAAAACGTACGAACGAGATATTAAAATTACTAAAGCAGGCGATTATGTAATCTTTATGCTAAATTTGTCTGGCTCTTTTGCAATAGATATAGCAGTTCCACACGCAAATGTTGATATATTCGGACTGTATCATGGTAGGGGTAATGAAAAATATGAAGTTCATACACTGCAACGCCACTCTAGCCCTGAAGCGCTCTCCAACCTTTACATAAAAGGCGTGTTTGAGTCCCATTCGTCTCTAGATTACCGCGGGCTTATTCGTATTGAAAAAGACGCTCAGAAAAGTCATGCTTATCAAAAAAATCAGAATTTGATTGTATCAGAAAATGCCACAGTTAATTCAAAGCCATATCTGGAGATCCTGGCCAACGATGTGTACTGTACGCATGGTTCGACGACAGGAAAATTGAACATGAATGACATATTTTACCTCCAGACTCGTGGCGCATCTAAAAATGAAGCGGAAAAATTGCTTATAGACGGATTTCTCGAAGAAATTCGCGATCTGATTTTGCGCAAGGTGCCAAATGTTAATATAAATGAATTAAAACATGCTTGACTTCAGAAGTATTAAAAACGATTTTCCGGTTTTTACCCATAACCCAGGATTGGTATACCTCGACTCCGGCGCGACTGCCCTGAAGCCGAAGCAAGTAATTGAAAAAATAGTCGAATATTATGAGAAATATCCCGCTAATATCCACCGCGGGATATATAAGTTGTCTGAAAAAGCAACCAAGGAGTATGAGTCGGCCCGGGAGATTATTGCTAGGTTCATAGGCGCCCCTAGTGCTGAAAATATCGTATTTACCCGAAGCACCACCGAATCTATAAATCTCGTGGCATACGCATTGGGAAGACAGATCATGGGGGAGGGTGATGAAATAGTCACTTCGATAATGGAACACCATTCAAATTTTGTGCCATGGCAGGCATTAGCGTCGGAAAACGATGCATTATTGAAGGTTATCAACTGTGATCATGAAGGTAATCTCGATCTGGGTAATAATCATAGGGAATTATCACGAATTATAACCAGAAAGACAAAAATAGTCGCATTTACGATGGTTTCAAACGTTCTTGGTACAATCAATCCCATCAAGGAAATAATTTCGAGTATTAGGAAGATCAACAAATCAGTAATCATAATGATTGATGGCGCACAGGCCGTCCAATCAATGCCGGTTGACGTTTCAGATCTGGATTGCGATCTTTTTGCATTTTCAGGTCACAAAATGCTTGGTCCAACAGGTATCGGGATTTTGTATGGTAAAAAAGCAGTTCTGGAAATGATGAGCCCATTCCAGTATGGTGGCGATATGATAAGTCACGTTTCGTTACAGGGTTCCGAATTTCAGCCGGCTCCGGTGAAGTTTGAGGCAGGTACTCCACATATTGCTGGAGTGATCGGATTGGGAGCCGCGGCTAAATACATAATGTCGATTGGTCAGCGTGAAATACTTGAGCATGAACAAAAACTTGCCGATTATACATATAAAAGATTACTTGAAGAATTTGCTGAAAAGGTGGATATATTCGGACCTCGGGTCGGTAAGTCGAGGGTGGGGCTCATTGCGTTTGCCCTCAAGGGAGTGCATCCGCACGATGTTGCGCAAATATTGGATGAGAATAATATTGCAGTGCGTGCTGGTCACCATTGTGCAATGCCGCTTCACACGTATTTGAAGCAGGTTGCCAGTGTGCGAGCAAGTTTTTATGCATATAATACTGAGTCAGATATCGATGTCCTAATACATGGACTTAAAAAGTCGGCTGAAGTATTTTCTACGGATGTATAATATACACATATATGAATCAGTCTCTATATCAAGATATCATAATAGATCATTATAGGCATCCACGTCAGTATGGTTCATTAAAAAAACCCACAAATAAGGTAGATGCATCAAACCCGTTATGTGGCGACATGCTTCATCTGGAAATAACAGTGAGCGAAGGCATATTGAAAGAGATTGCCTATACAGGTCAGGGATGCGCCATCTCGCAGGCTTCCGCATCGATTTTGTATGAAGATGTGATAGGGAAAAAAATAGAAGAGGTCGAGAAGATAGATAAAAATTATTTGCTTAAAAAATTGGGGATAGAACTAAGTCCTAATAGGCTGAAATGCGCGCTTCTAAGTGTGGAAGCACTAAAGAAGGCGCTGATTTTAAGTAAAAAATAGGGGTTGTAGTTTTCTTTAGGACATACTATCATATAGACTATTATTAAATGTATTTATCTATGGATCAAACACAGAAATCAGATGCGGCAAACCAAAATAATGCCACAAAGTCACCTTCAGGCCCGGTAAATGTGCGTAATTGGAAAGTTTGGGTTGACCGAGATCTGTGTATTGGTGCAGCAACATGTATTGCTATCGCTCCCAATACTTTTCTACTTGATTCCGAAGCAAAGGCAATAATACTTGACACGATCGAAAAAGATTCAGATGATGTTATTCTTGATTCGGCCCGTGGTTGTCCAGTGGCAGCGATTTTTATAGAACAGACAAATGGAGAGCGTGTTTATCCCAAATAACCAGACAGAAAATAATGAAAGGGAGTGTCCTTCTTGCGGACATTTGACCATAAAAGGTATGCCCGGAGGACCAGATTCTATTTGTAGCCTATGCGGCTATAAAGATCCTTGTTGTTTTGATTAATAAAAATATGACACAATTTTTGTGGAAAATAGGTGGCGAGGCCGGGTTTGGAATAATGACTATCGGATTGTCATTTTCTAAGATAGCAGCTAGATCTGGCTATGATATATACGATTATAATGAATACCCTTCACTCATTCGAGGCGGACATAATACTTATGAGGTCAACATATCAGAGAGTCCGGTTCATTCCACTAAATATATTGTTGATCTGTTAATCTGTCTGAACAAAGACACATACACACTTCACAAAGATCGACTTGGTCCAAATAGTATTGTCGTATACGATGCGGATGATTTCGAAATAACAGATCAGGTAAAAAAAGTTGCGATCCCATTCAAAAAAATTAAAAACACACACGAGGTGATGCAGATAATGACCAACACGGTTGCAATTGGAGCCAGTATTGCATTATTAGGAGGCGATCTCGAAATATTTAAACAGATAATCGAACAGGAGTTTATGAGAAAGGGACAGGCTGTAGTTGATTTTAACAACAAGTTCGCAACTATCGGATACGATCACATTCAAACAAATTTTCAGTCTCTGATTCAGCCCATTCTCAAAAAAAGACAGGCAGAGGAAAAGATAGTGGCCACTGGGAATGACATCTTTTCATTAGGGGCAGTAGCGGCAGATTGTAGGTTGTATGCTGCATATCCTATGACACCATCATCCACAGTTTTGACCACACTTGCTGCTTGGCAGGAAGAAAGCGGAATGGTGGTTCGACATTCGGAAGATGAGATCGCTGTTGTCAGTACTGCTCTAGGCGCCTCATTTGCCGGCGTGCGATCGGCGGTCGGTACTAGCGGTGGCGGTTATGCTCTAATGACGGAATCAGTATCTTATGCAGGCGTTGCAGAAATCCCCCTAGTTCTTTTTATGAGTATGCGCCCCGGACCGGCAACGGGTATGCCTACCTGGACTGATCAGGGAGATTTGTTATTTGTCGTTCACGGTGGCCATGGAGAATTTCCTAAGATTGTATTAAGCCCAGGTGATATAAACGAGATGTTTGAACTCACATTAAAAGCATTTGACTTGGCAGATATATATCAGCTGCCCGTGCTCCTACTTTCCGATAAATTACTTAGTGAATCGCACCAGTCTTATCCTAAAACTGCCTTCGATAAAATGATAGCTGAATATAAAATAAATAGGGGTAAACTTGTCGAGAAGGTAGATGGTGATTATAAACGATATAAACTGAGCAGCGATGGGATTTCGGAGAGGTTAATACCCGGACAGAAAGGTGTTTACTACCAGGCAAACTCCTACGAACATGTCGAAGACGGGCATACGACTGAAGACGCCAAAATACGAATTGAGCAAGCTCACAAGAGGGCTGCAAAATGGGACACATATCTAAAAGATCATTATCGTGGACCACAAGTTATAGGCGATATCGCCCAGGCAGACGTCTGTTTCGTTTCGTGGGGCAGCAATAAAGGCATAATCGTCGAGGCTATGAAGTTATTATCTGATTCGGGTAAAAAGTCAGCCCTTATTCATTTTACCCATATATATCCAATGAATGAACAGTCGGTGCGTGCCGTTATACCTGAAAATAAACGTTGTATCCTTATTGAAACAAACTCACATGCTCAGTTTGGTAAATTGTTGCGGATGGAGACGGGTATAAATATTGCTGAAAAATTACTGAAATATGACGGCCGTCCTTTTTTACCAGAAGAAATAGTGAATTATGTTAATAAGTCAAATGTATAATTTTTAATAAATATGGCAACTGTAAAAGATTTCTCCGGATATACTCCTACCTGGTGTCCCGGCTGCGGGGATTGGGCCATTGGAGTAGCTATAAAAAGCGCTTTTAGTCAGCTTGGCTATGATCCGGGATCGGTTTTTGTTGCATTCGATATAGGCTGCTCGGGCAATATGAACGATTTTTTGAACGCCTATGCCATGCACACGCTTCATGGCCGGGCAGTTGCGACAGCTGTGGGCGTTAAACTGGCTAACCATGACCTTCCCGTAGTTGTTGTTGGTGGTGATGGGGGTTTGTATGGAGAGGGTGGTAATCATTTTCTACATGCATGTCGTGGAAATCATGACATAACTGTAATCGTTCACGATAATATGGTATATGGCTTAACCACCGGTCAAGTTGCTCCTACTGCAAAAAAGGGTTCAAAATCGAAATCAACCCCAGGTGGAATAGTTGAAACATCAGTAAATCCACTTTCTTTGGCGATCACCCAGGGTGCGACTTTTGTTGCACAGTCCTTTGCTGGAGACGTCACGCATGTAATAAATATGATCAAAGAAGGTATACAACACAAGGGATTTTCATTGATCAATATTTTACAACCTTGTGTAACGTTCAATAAAATTAACACATATCAATACTATCTAAAAAAGGTATATAAGATTGATAATGCATACGATCGTACGAATTATGATCAAGCAATTGATAAAGCACACGAGTTATATGAGGAAAAGTTTCCTCTTGGAGTGATTTATCAGAGTCAAAGGAACGTATACCATGAACAGCTACCTCAATTATCAGATAAATCATTGCTTCGCCGTGATAAGAAAAACGCAGCGGAGATCTTACTGACAGGCTTTGTTTAACAATTATAATTTATTGATATTGACATTTAGCAATTATTAATATATACTGCTAATTAATATGGCAAATTTACTTGGAGCTTCAGAACAATATAAATACCCAATTGTCGCAGTAAGGGATGGGATCGTGTTTCCGAACACAGAAAACGTGCTCGTTTTTGGTAGAAAGAAGAGCGTTGATGCTATTAATCAGGCTCTAAAGACTGATAA
>CAYYYG010000020.1:0-1412 GCA_964476135.1 uncultured Gammaproteobacteria bacterium
TCACAGTAAAACCAGGGCGATTCACGATCATAAGCCTTGCTTTGCAGATCGGAAAAATTAGCAACGTCACCGGTCGTATCGCGCATCCTTTTGCTCCAAGGCTTATTCCCTCCCCAAACCTCGCCTGAGGTTTTAGAATAACCGCCGAATGTGGAAGAATACCATGCGGTTATAACTTCATTCGTATCATTTGAAACCATAACCTCCACCCCGTCCCCGCAGCTTGAGTTCACCTCATCGACCGACCGATCCCATGCGCCCCCCTTATTATGACCCAAATATACCTGGCAGCTTTCGGAGGTGCAGATTTCTTTTCCCCCGCCGCCGGTATAAGAGTAGGCATAAGAAGCGGCGGCAACAACCTGAGCCTTAAAAGCTTCAAATCCACCCGAATCCCCCCAGGAACTGAACATCTCGCCAAGACCCTTAAGATAATTTTTTATATTCACATCGCCGTACCCTTTAACCTTAATATTATTGCCGGGGAAACTGCGGCACTCAAATCTGACATTGTTGTAATAAGCGTTTAAGATAGTTTTATAATCCTGTCCGGCACGGGAGCGTCCATAAGCGCCCCACTGATTCATCCCCACTCTATTGGGTACGCCGTATGTAAAGAAAGCAAAACGCGGCGAAAAACCCGGGTCGCGGCTTCTGTCGTCGGTACAGCCACCCATCGCCGAGCCGGCGGAACGGGGAATATTTAGATTGGCGAGTTTCTGTGCCAGAATCTGCTGCTGTCTTGCGGTTAATGATGCGATTTTTTTCTGCAGTTCGCCTTCATAGGCTTTGGATTTTTCTATCTCCTTCGCCAAAAACTGCGACTGGCGATCGACTTCTTCTTTTATCTTCGAAAGTTTTTCTTTTTCCGATACAAGCTTGGATTTTTTTTCTTCGAGCTCCTTTATTTCCAGCACCGTCCTTATTATGGTTTTCTGATCTTCGTCAAGGACCGTTTCCTGATAATGCAGATTCTGCAAGAAGTGCGACAGATTTTCCGCAAGGAGCATATCGATTATTGAAAAAGCATCGCTGCCGATATTTTTATAGTGCGAAACGGTGCGCTCATCAAGTAAATCCTTCTGATAGGTAAGTTTTTTCTCTCCCTCCTCCACCTCTTTTTCTTTAATAACTATCTCCGCTGATAATTTATTCACTTTAATTTTTACGTTCTCAAGCTGTTTTTTCAGGGTTTCATACTGTTTTTCGTTAGTTTTGGTGGCGGCCTTGGAGGAATTGAGGGCGCGGTTTAGGTCGCCAAGTTCCTTAGTAATCTCATCAAACTCATCCGCCCTGGCGCTTATTATGAATAAAAAAGTTAAACTAATGAACAAAATGGTGAGAGCAAGCAAACGTTTCATTCTAATATTATAGACAATTGTTTCCATTGATATCTTTCATTTGATATACTG
>CAYYYG010000020.1:1512-20349 GCA_964476135.1 uncultured Gammaproteobacteria bacterium
TCATTCTAATATTATAGACAATTGTTTCCATTGATATCTTTCATTTGATATACTGTTTTTATGAGGAAGTTTATTTTTTTTGTATTCTTTATCGCATTGTTCTTCTTGGCACAAGGTAATTACGATCAAGCTCACGCCGCCCGTTTCGCAAGCTGTGATCAGTGTGGATTTTGCATCACACCCAGTATCGGAACTAATCCTCCCGAACCCGGAAAAAAACCAGGAAACTGGGAAAGTTGCCGCAATTGTTTGTATCCTGCACTCACCGATGCTCCTTACCCAACGCTAAAAACGATGGAAATTCCGGAAACTGCCGATGCCAACGGTCTGCCGATCAATATTCCGCCAACAACACAACCGGGACATTATTACACCGCGGTCGGCTGCCTTACAACAAATGTCGGTGATTTCACCGGTCAGGGAGCCGCAGCTGGTGTTGTGACACCGATACTGAACATTATGTTTTCGCTTGCGGGCGGGATAGCTTTCCTATACCTCATGTATGGAGCCTTCCTAATACTTACTTCGAGGGGCGATTTTGAACAGCTGAGCCAGGGTAAAAGAACTGTTTACGGATCGATCGTAGGACTGATATTCACACTGACATCCGTATTCGTGATTAATTTGCTCGCCAATGGAGTTCTGAAGATTCCCGGTTTCGGCGGTAATTAGTTAGACCTCAGACATTTTCCACAATCCGATTCCGGCGACTACGGCCGAGACCATCAACATAGTCATTAATGAATCGGGGCCCGTGTTTGGGATCGTTTTGACATTGCCAACCGTCTTGGTCGGACTAAGTGTCTTATTTTGAGCAATCGTACGCCCTGTCGGCTTGGCAGTTACCTTGACTGAAGGCGCTACTGTTGGCGTGTTCTGCTTTGGAGTACTTGTGGTTGCCGAACCGCGCGAGGCGGTAAAAAACTTCTTGCCTAACTGCAGTCTGCCACTGATAATAACAAGAAATATCGCAACAACAATAAGGCCGAGAACAAACGAAATAATTTTATTGATACCGTCCATAATATTATTAAAACTTAATGGCTGTTAAGCTTATATAAATGCTAATCTCCTATTTTTAAGTTTATAAATTATAACCCTATAGCATAAAAAACGCAACCGCAGATAATCAGCCGTGGGCGATAGAAAAAACAGCAATTTTTTTCCCTCCCGACATTCTAAGTAACGATGCCGCCTCAGATACCGTATGTGAACTGGTCACAACATCGTCAATCAATATAATGTTTTCCGGCACTATCATGTTTTTCCTGATTCCAAACGCATCAGTCATATTCCTTTTTCTTTCTTTTCTGGTCGACAAAAAAGCCTGGGGAGACGTTTCATTTTTACGTAATAAGATATCGATCACCGGATACCCGGTGATCGCGGAAAAAAAACCTGCAATAATCTCCGCCTGATTGAATCCGCGGGCTTTCTCCCGATTCTCATGCAGAGGTATCGGCTGGATGCAACCATCTCTGAATATCTGACGGAAGGAAGAGTATTTCTGCATGACGCCCACATTCAGCGATAGAAAAAACTCATGAAATATATCCGATGCGCCGCGGTATTTAATATTTTTTACAATTTTTCGCGTTACACCCCTATATTTAAGTATTCCGAGATAGTGGTCGATTGGAGAAAATTTAGAACAAGCCGGGTGTGTTTTTCCCAGATCTGCTGGCCTTTCACAAACAATACAGTAATCCTGCTTGATATATTCATAAGATTTTTGACACTTACTGCATATATAAACCCCAATCAGTCCGCACTCAAGGCACCTTTTTGGAAATAATATATCTAATAACATAATGATAATTATAATAATTTTCAGCCAAGTTTCAGGTTTAGGCGTATAATAGGTTTATGAGAATATTAGTGGTCGAAGATGAGCACAGAATCGCAAATACAATAAAAAAAGGCCTCGAACAAGAAAGACATGCGGTTGATGTGGTTTATGACGGTACGGAAGGCCTGGATATGGCCACCGCCGAAGAATACGATCTTATAATTCTCGACCGGATGTTGCCGGGGATGGACGGACTTACTCTCTGCCGCCGCCTTAGAAATGAAGGAAAACACACCCCTGTCCTTATGTTGACGGCAAAGACCCACATAAGAGACCGCGTAGATGGACTGGACGCTGGCGCCGACGATTACCTTATCAAACCATTCTCCTTTGAGGAACTTCTTGCAAGAATACGGGCACTGTCGCGCCGGCCGAAAACCACAACCCAACCTGTGCTTCAGGTGGGTGACTTGAGCCTGAATACTCTGACTTATGAAGTAAAACGATCAGGAGTGCCGATTAATATCTCGAGTAAAGAATTCTCGCTTCTTGAATATCTGATGAGTCACGCCAACCAGATCGTAAACAAAAACCAGATCATTCAGCACGTATGGAATTACGATGCCGACATTCTCCCCAACACCGTTGAAGTTTATATCAGAAACCTGCGCAATAAAATAGATGCGCCATTTGAAAACAAACCCCACCTTATACATACCGTCCGAGGTTTTGGGTATAAATTCAGCGAATCAAGCTAATATGTTTCAGTCTGCCCGAATAAAACTGACAGTATGGTACCTACTGGCTATTATGACAATCAGCGGCTTATTCAGCATTGCGATATATAAAATGGTGAGCCGCGAACTCGACCGCTTCGAACAGCTGCATCGAGTCCGCATTCAGCGCCGCATGACACAGTTGAACCAAATCGCACCCGACCCGGAGCTGACTGAGGAGATACGCGGCCGCATCATTATCATCCTCGTTTTCATAAACGGCGGCATCCTTATGACCGCAGGCGGTTTTGGATACATGCTCGCCGGACAAACCTTAAAACCGATACAAAATATGATGGAGGATCAGAACCGCTTTGTATCCGACGCATCACACGAATTGAGAACTCCCCTAACTTCCCTTAAAACCGCAATGGAGGTATACCTGCGTGGACAAAAACCGACGGTCGCCGAAGCTAAAGAGCTCGTAAAGGAAAGCATTTTCGAGGTTGACCGGCTGCAGTCGCTTGCTGAGTCGCTGCTGCAGCTCGCCCAATATCAGAATCCGGATGAAAAAATTCAGTTCGGAGAAATCGATATCAAACCCGTAATACTGCAGGCGGTGCAGCGGATGAAACCGCTTGCGCAAAATAAACAGATAAAAATCGATATCGGGGGTGTAAAAAACCATTCTCTGAGCGGCGATCACGATAATTTAGTAAAGGTCATTGCTATACTCCTTGATAACGCAATAAAATACAGTCCGGAAAAAACCGCAATCAACCTGACGACCGAGCAAAAAGACAAATGTGTGTTATTGAAGGTGAAGGATGAAGGTATGGGAATTGAGGCAAAAGATATTCCGCATATATTCAAAAGACTGTATCAAGCCGATAAAGCCCGATGCAAAGGCACCGCCAACGGTTACGGTCTCGGCCTTGCGATTGCCAAAAAAATTATCGAAATACATCGGGGCACAATTAATGTAAAAAGCCAAACCGATAAGGGAACCGAATTTATAATCAAGCTGCCGCAGAAAATCAGCTAAATTTCAGCTTAATGACTTATAATTAATTATTATGAATAAAGTAATATCTCCTAAAAAAGTGATTATTGTCACAATTTTACTTATTATGGGTTGGTATATATATAATAATTATTTTACCAACTCAACGGGATCGGTTGAATATAAAACACAAAAAGCAACAAAAGGAAAAATCAGCGTAACTGTAAACGCGTCAGGTACTATCTCCTCAGTCAACAGTGCCAAAGTAACTACAAAGGCGACCGGAGTCATTAAATATCTATATGTTAAAGACGGAGAATATATTAAACAGGGAGCAAAAATCGCCGACATCGATCTTGATCAGTCCGGAAAACAAAACGAACTTCTGGCACTAGCATCATACCGCAGCGCAAAAAACGCTCTTGAGACAGCCCGTGCCGCGGTATATTCAACACAATCGGAGATGTTTACCAACTGGGACAAATTCTATAATCTGGCAACAAGCTCAACTTACCAAAACAGCGATGGATCACCAAACGCAAATAACCGCACCCTTCCGGAGTTTCATATCGCAAACGACAACTGGCTGGCTGCGGAAGCCAGATATAAAACGCAACTGAATGCGGTTACACAGGCACAGACTGCCGCCAGTTCAAGCTGGATCTCATATCAGCAGGCATCTTCGGTGATTTACGCTCCGATTTCAGGAATCGTCACCGGTCTATCACTCCAGAAAGGCAGCGTAATCGGGGCCGCAGCCGAATCCAATACCACAACAACTATTGCCCAGGTCGTGACGGAGGCGAACCCGGCGGTAACAATCAATATCACGGAAATAGATATTCCAAAAATATCCATGGGAGACAAGGCAACAATAAGAGTAGACGCATTCCCGGACAAATCTTTTACCGGACAGGTGACAAGTATCAATAAAGTCGGTACAGTGAGCTCCGGCGTGACCACTTACCCGGTTGTCGTAAACATCGATACGGCTGCCTCCTATCTTCTACCAAACATGGCGGCCGACACGACCATAATCACCGAAACAAAAAATAATGTGCTAAAAATACCCTCATCGGCAATTAAAACCGAAGACGGTGTTACGACTGTCACTGTTCTCAAAAACGGAAATCCGGAAACGATAGAGATAGAAACCGGCATAAGCTCCGATACGGAAACCGAAATTGTGTCAGGAATCAGCAGTGGCGAAGAAATTGTTACAAATACCGTCCAGTCGGGTCAGACTTCAGGCAGCCAGTCAACGCAACAATCATCGCCATTCAGCCCCTTCGGCAACACCCGTATAAGATCCGGCGGCATCAGATAATCATGATTAAATTATCGAATGTAACAAAAACATACACGACCGGCACGGTGAAAACCACCGCAGTAGAAAATATCTCATTTGAAGTCGGTAAAGGAGAATACGTCGCCATAATGGGTCCTTCCGGATCGGGGAAATCGACGCTTATGCATATTATCGGCGCACTCGACAAGCCAACAACAGGTGATTACATTCTTGACGGACAAAAAATATCAGAACTCAATGAAGACCAGCTGGCGGATATCAGAAACCGGAAGATCGGATTTATCTTTCAATCATTCAATCTCTTACCAAGAACAAGCGCTCTTAAAAATGTAATGCTGCCGATGATGTATGCCGGTATACCAAAATCGGAGAGATTGAAAACGGCAGAAAAATACCTTGATATGGTCGGCCTGGCCGACCGGATGGAGCATACCTCGAGTCAGCTTTCCGGAGGTCAACAGCAGCGGGTTGCCATCGCACGGGGCCTGGTTATGAATCCGGCGATACTCCTTGCCGATGAACCGACAGGTAATATTGCCTCTTCACAGGCTGCCGAGATCATGAAAATATTCAAAGACCTCAATGAACAAGGACATACGATAGTAATGATCACCCACGAACCCGATATCGCCGCCCACGCGAAACGCACTATATTAATTAAAGACGGAAAACTTCTGAGCGACCGTATGAAATCAGAATCATAAATTATGGATATACGCGAACTCGTATTCGAAAGCTTCCGCACGCTGGCACTCAATAAAATGAGAACCGGCCTTGCGGCGCTTGGAATAATAATCGGCATCGGCAGCGTCATCGCTTTGATCTCATTAGGTCAGGGCAGTCAGAAAGCGATCGAAAATCAGATCAAATCTCTGGGATCAAATCTTCTAACGGTAATGCCTTCCGGCCAGTCTGCTGGAGGGGTGCGCTCTGCCGCCGGTTCCGGAACAACCCTTACTATAAAAGACGCGGAGGCGATAAAAAGCCGCCTCGCCGACAAAGTTAAAGAGGTGTCACCCGAATACTCAAGCCGCTCCCAAGTAACCGCCGGAAAAAACAACACCAACACATCGATTATCGGCGTCTATCCGGAATATGCTTCGATAAGAAAAATCGAGATGGATTACGGCGCATTCATCGGAGAAAGAGATGTGACTTCTATGAATAAAGTTGCGGTTCTGGGGCCGACGGTTGCCGCCGACCTTTTTCCCGACCTGACAAATCCGGTCGGACAGACCATACGCATAAACGGCCAAACATTAAGAGTGATCGGAGTTGCTGTGAGTAAAGGCGGCTCCGGCTTCAATAATCCGGATGACGCCATCTACACTCCCCTCACGACCGCTCAGAAACAGCTTTTCGGAGCCGTAAACCTGTCGACAATCGCGGTTGAGGCGATCGACCAGAACTCGATGACGGACACCCAAAACGCGATCGGTTATCTACTGCTTGAAAGACATAAACTGGACACCCCAACGGATGCCGACTTCATGATTTTTTCCCAGAATGACATTCTTGCAACCGCCTCGCAGGTAACCGGAACTTTTACCACGCTTCTTGGCGGAATTGCCGCAATATCACTTATCGTTGGTGGCATTGGAATAATGAATATTATGCTGGTCACCGTTACCGAAAGAACGAGGGAGATCGGGCTCAGAAAAGCACTCGGGGCAAAAAAGAATACTGTTATCGCCCAATTTCTTATGGAGGCCGTCATACTTACGATAGTCGGCGGCACCGTTGGCATGATGTTGGGTATAAGCATCTCCTACATAATCTCCACACAGCTGAACATACCCTTTACAATTTCCCTGTCCTCGGTCGCGCTTGCATTCTGTGTATCTGGGGGAATTGGCATAATCTTCGGCTGGTACCCGGCAAAAAGGGCGGCAGGACTGCAGCCTATCGAAGCTTTGAGATATGAGTAATTAATAATTAAATTATAAATATGAAAAATACTTATGTGGCAATATTGTCGTTAATTATCGGGGTGATTGCTTTTTACGCCGGTACAAGTTATCAAAAAAACCGTGCCCAGTCTGCGGTTTTCAATTCCAACCAAAGGGAAAATTTCCGTTTTTCCGGAAATGGACAAAACGGCATGCGTCAAGCAACCCAAGATAGACGGGGTGCCTTCGGCGGTCGCGTGAGCGGAGAAATAATCAAAATAGACGGCGACACCATAACAGTCAAACTGCCTGACGATTCAAGCAGACTGGTAACAATAGATTCCGACACTTCATATACCAGATCTCAGATGGCTCAAAAAACAGATTTGAGAGTGGGTATGAAAATCGGTGTCTTCGGCAGCAGAAACGAGGGCGAAACAGTAGATGCACAGACAATCCAAATCGACCCTCCTATGGTACGACTTGACGGAAGACCGTGATTGTAATACCATAGTTATATGGACAGCCCAGGCTTCATTCTTTTTTTTCCACTACTTATCATCTTCATAATTCTGGTTCTGAAGATGGTAGTTATCATCGACCAGTACGAACGTGGAATCGTGCTTACACTCGGGACATTCTCCGGAGTACTTCAGCCCGGATTAAATTTCGTCATACCGATATTTCAACGGGTTATAAAAGTCGATATCCGCGTTACCACCTCAGACATTCCCCAGCAGGAAGTGATTACCCGCGACAATGTTCCGGTCGGAATAAACGCGGTCGTTTACTTCCAAGTCGTGAAACCGGAAGATGCGATACTTAAAATCCAAGATTATACCTACGCTATTACCCAGTACGCACAGACCGCCCTTCGCGATGTTATCGGCGGTGTAGAGCTTGATACCCTCCTTACCGAAAGACAAAAAATCGCCGATGAAATAAAACTGCTTGTAGACAAGGAAACTAATACCTGGGGAATCGATGTGACCGCGATCAAAATCCAGGACATAGAGGTTCCAGCCGATATGAAACGAGTTATGGCGAAACAGGCCGAAGCCGAACGCGAAAGAAGGGCGACAATTATCCGCGCACAAGGCGAGCTGACCGCGTCGGAAAATCTTAAAAAAGCGATGCAGCAGCTTGGAGAGTCGGGCGCAATCTCAATCCGCACCCTGCAAACAATTGAAGCGACAACTGCAAATCCGGCTAATACGGTTGTATTTGCCCTTCCCATCGAAATTATAGAAGGATTCAAACACTTCATGAAGAAATCTGGTAACTAATCTTTCTATTTTATCTCCCTCAAGAAATCGGCCGCAAGCTTTGCCGTATTTGAATGCGTCTGATAAAACTCTTTCCATACGACTACAATATTCGCATCGTTAAAAATCGCCCGCTGCACCTCGCGCACAGTATCGCCTCCCGCAATCGAGATTAAAACATCATAACTGGCACGTATTTTATTTATCTGAAGATATGGAATCGGTTTATGTTTGTTGAACGCTTCCTCATCGACTCCCCTGTGCAAGAGAACCACATCGGGCAGCTGCTTCAGTTGTCTGAGCGTTTTTATCGAATGTTCGATATTCATCATGTCGAGCATGCTGTCGACACGGTACTTCCGACAAGACTCAACGAAACTATTGATTGTTTCCACTGGCGCCTGCCCCAAGCCGATTACTGCCGATGCGCCCGAGGCCGCCGCCATACTCACCTCGGTACTTCCCCGATCCATAGTTTTTAGATCAGCAACAACGTAAGGGTAATACCCCTGTGGCGCCACGCGCATCTGCCACATTTGTTTAAGCTGGTAAACCACCCCTATCCCGTAACGCTTAATCAGCGGTGTGCCGGCTTCGATAATAATCCTGTCGCTTGGCGGCAGCTGCGAAATTATCGCGACTGCATCTTGCATTGTGGAATTCAAAGCAACCTGGAGATATTTTTTCTTTTTCGTCAGGAGCATGATTTATTGTACAAAATTCATTTCTTAAAACCAATATCCCAATAATTACTAATAAATACGTAATTAACTTGTTAAATAGATAACCTATAGTATAATATAATCTTTCTAATTACGACTCGTTTCTTATGAACGAATTATTACTGGATTTAATAAATAAAAGATCCCACTTTAACAAAATATTTGTTGGCGCCGCAGCTGGCAAGCCCGAACCTTTATCAGCATATGAAGTTTGGGAAAAAACTCTTCAGGAAGCAGGACCAACTTATAATAATCCTGATAGAGATACCATATTACACCATATGAGGGAAATTATCCCGCCGCATGTTTCTCAAAACCGTGCCCTCGCATGGGGCGGAGAACCGATCAATGGATATGATTTATTAACACTTACCGTATCATTCACAGACGATCACGAAGCTTATATTCCGTCGATTTTTTTTCCTCCGCAACATATTATGGATTATATACATGATGTAAAAAAATCCGCAACGAAATCCGGTCTAGCATTAACAATCCCGGAACAGTTTAGAATATCTATGGACCTGACTGACGGACAAATCTTTTCAGCCACCCTTCTCTCGCATGTAGCATCACGAGCTGTGGGAAGGAACAGGGACACTCGAATGGGCGAATTTTTAAACTTTACGCATGAAGAGAGGGTAAGCTGGGCACAATCTGTCGCCACATTCTCAGAAAATCCAGAACCTGATCAGTTAGGTGACACCTACCATTTCTGGGCTACCTGCAACATGGGCGTGTTTTCAAAGTTAATAGAAAATGAGTCTCCAATAGAAGCTGCTTTATACCGTGGAATGATGCATTACGGATCACAAGTTATGAACTTCACAAGAAAAAACATCGTCAAGAGACCGCTAAAATTCACGCACGTCGAAATTGACCGGATGGGATTGGATGTGGGAAATAAACTTCTCCAATAAAGTAACTAAATATCAAATCAATAATCTTCTTAAGCTTCATTTCAGGTATGGTTCGTATACTTTCCATGGAAAGGAGGTGAAATAAACATGAATAAAAAAACAATATTTTTATCTTCAATAGCGGCGGCTGGAATTCTGTTTCTAGGCGCTTCCCAAGCCAATGCTGGCTTCGGTTATTTCAACCACGATTCGCTCATAGACAAACTCGCTGCCAAGTTCAAGCTCAACAAAACAGAAGTTCAGAGCGTCTTTGAGCAAGTGCATAAAGAAAAAATGGCGGCAAAACAAAAATCGTTTGAGGAAAGACTTGCACAAGCCGTAAAAGACGGAAAGCTTACCGAGGCTCAAAAAAAACTCCTGCTTGAAAAAATGCAGGAGAGACAGAAAGAAAGGGAAGAGATGCGCGATTGGTTTCAAAAAAACAACATCGACCCTTCTGTCGTCGGCGGCTTTGGCGGTCGCGGCATGAATAAATGGCATATGAAATAACAGGGTATTTCTTATGCAGCGAAAACAGCTTCCGGCATAGTTAACGGAAGCTGTTTTATGTATTTTTCTTATCCCACTTCAGCCACTTCTTTTCGACTGCTTTATCAAGATCGACTCCAAAATGCCTTGCCAATATAAGCACATGGGATAATACATCAGCTATTTCACCTTCAAATATTTTCCTTATTTGCTCATCTGTTAGTCCTTTCTTTCTTGCCTGACCGGTCATCATAAGATACGACTGTATAAGCTCTCCCAGTTCTTCCTGCAGTTTCAATATAAACCAGTCGTCATCGCGTTTTATGGAAAATTCCTTTGTGTAGATACGTGATACTTTCTCCAGTCTGTCCGTCAATGTATCGATATTTGAAGAAGACATTAAAATGAAAATACCGCACTCGATATAATCGCGTCAAGTTTTTTATAATCAAGATCCGGATCGCCGGTTGTACCCACATAACCTCCGGCTACTATCGCCCTATTTCCTCTCTGACCGATAAACCTATACTCGATTGTTCCTTTGGGAAAATTTATCGGTTTTTCGTTGATGAATACTTTCATATCAACGCCGGAAATCACCCTGTCCTGGATGCGCTGATATGAATACCACTCATCCTCGCCGGTTTTTTTATTTACCGAGGCCACCTTGCCGATTTTTAATTCCGACAATCTCTTGATACTTTCCTCCGAATAGTTATATCCGTCTCTTACATCTTCCGGTATGTTTACTCTAACTACAGACATATAAACGAATCTTTTTGGATTTTCTTCACCGGAAATTGTCTGTGGCAAAATAAAAACACTAACTGGAGAATAGTTACGCGCCAGGTAATCGTTAGAGAGTAGCAGTCTCACACCTAATTTGTCATTGTTATATATTTGTCCCCGTTGATTTGAAACGGATGGCTTTACCGAAGCTCTTGCCTGAGCAATCTGTTTTTCAATTCCGTATTTCCAGCCACGATATACGAATATGCCACCAATGAGGGCGACTCCTGCCATCACGCCAGCAAACCATTTATAAGTCTTTTGCATGGGTATATTATACCTCATAATAATATGAATTTTAGAAATAAGACTGGTGTATGGCCTCAATTATTACAAAAAGCATTATAATATAAGCGGTATAAAAACATATGTCGCACCCGGAAGCGGAGGCGGTAAAAATCGATCTCGATAAGCGCCGGACTCTGAAAATCTTCAGAGATTATGCGGTTGGCGCTATGGCTCTTACCGCAGCATACAGCTTAAATAGAATCGGTGTCCCGATAATGGAGCAGTGGGGAGCTTGGAAAAACGCCTCGCTGCAGAATAAAGAGTTTCTCGAAAAAAATCGTTCCTCGCTCGCCCGGATAGAATTCGGAGCCAATATAATTCCCGACTATTGTCTGCTGCCGCAGGAGTGTGATCCGGAAATAGTAATGCATGATCTGAAGCAACGCTTCAATTGTTCACACATTCGTTTGGGAACCTGGTGGAAAACCTATGAAAAATACGGACTTACACCTTATTCGCCTTTTATAGAAGCGGCATTCAATAACAACATCGGGGTGACTTTGAGCTATGGTGCAAAAACCCCAGGCTGGCCCGAGACAAAATTTCCCGATTATATCGACAGTGACATTGGCAGTTTCGGCGCCTTCCGTGGAGGATCAATCGATACCGATTCCGAACTTGGCAAAAGAACGCTCGATTACTCAGAAAAATTTCTCACGGAAATCGACCGGGAGTTTAGAATAGTTTCGTTTGAAGGGATGAACCCAGAAAATGAACATAACGAAAAGTTTGGAGCACACAGTTTGAACATCTCAGAAAATCTCCTTTTTGAACAAATCAGACTTCTCAAAAATTACACTACCGACGCAACCGTGCTTCTCAACACAATCTGTGTCGCGCCACCGGGCAATCGGTCGTCTCTGGGAGTAAACGCCGAACGGGCACATAAATTATCTTTAGACAACCCGCAAATGAAATTCAGGGTCGGTGTTGATATTTATGAAGAGTCACCGATCGGTCGCATCGGTCCAAACCAGTATATCGATAATCTTGCCGGAACCGACATACTCTATGGGGAGGAGCTTATACCAAACACCATGCGCTCGCTCAACAAATCCGGCATAACATTTGAGGTTACCGAGGGGTGCCAACTGGGAGATTGGGTAGTAGAGCAAAGAAATCATGAGCCCGGGAGCCTCACTCACACTCAATATTTATTAACAAGAATGATGAATAAACTCGCCGACAAAAATATATATAGCAGTAAAAACCGGCTCATGATACGTTTATGGGAAATGGAGCCGGTTCTTTCAAAGATGCAAAGGGAACCTCGGTATTTCGCCGAAAACACTACGCTGCAACTCCTGTCGGATATAAATTTTATGAATAACTAAACTGCCTCACACAATTCCATTCGCCTCCTGCAGAATTTTGGCAGTGTCCCCGTACAAATCGAGTTTGATTGCCTCCTCAAACGAATACCATCCCCAGTCGCTGGCTTCATAATTCAAAACCACTTCCTGTTTTATTCCAATTGGTTCAACCAGATATGAAAATATCTTCAAATCATACATTTCGATTACATAAGAAAGCGGCCGCAGTAGTTTCACATCAAGATTCGTTTCTTCCTTCACTTCACGAACCAGAGCTTCGGTAAGACTCTCATTCATATCGCATGTACCAAGCATACAACTCCATTTATCGTGCGCTTTGATTTTATCGGGCGAATGTATTTTCGTCAGCAGATATTTATTATCCGAGCGGATAACCGCAAGAATTCCCACCTTGAATAATCGATACATCTTGGAAACGTACTCCAAAATCTGCAGTGTGTTGGGCATTAAATCGAGCTTCGCTGCCTCCTCGATTGTGTACCAGCCGTAAGCGTAAGACTCATGGTTGACAACCACCTGCTGCGAAGAGTCACGCCGTTTGCATAAAAACGCCATTGCCAGCCCATGCCAAGCCTCACCATGCTGTATCACTTCAGTTAAGGCCAGAGTGCGTTTAAGATCAACATCGATTCCCAGCTCTTCCCTTGCCTCACGCTGGATAACCTCCTTCAACTTTTCTCCAATCTCGAGCCCGCCGCCTGGGATCTGCCATTTTTTATCGAAGGCCGGATCATCTTCGTGGTCCACTCTCCGCTGTGTCAGCAGAAACTTGCCGTTTTCGTATAAAACAATGTAGGCTATTGGGTAAATGTTATTAGTCATTAAATGATTCTAGCATGTTGGGAGAAACTTTACCTTATCAAACATGCATCGCCGAAGGAGAAAAAACGGTAATTATTCTCGACAGCTTCCGCATACGCGCGACCTATAATGGTGCTGCTGAAATCCTTGAATTCATGGTTTGTATTTGGTTTGCTGCATAATGCGGAAACAAGCATCAGGAGCGAAGACTGCGGCAGATGGAAATTGGTGATTAAGCCGTCAACAACATTAAACTTATATCCTGGATAAATAAAAAGTGAAGTTTCGCCGGAAAATGGTTTGACAACGCCATTCATATCGCCCACCGACTCGAGCGTTCTTGCCGATGTGGTGCCGACAGCAATTATTGTCCGCCCGGCTGCTCTGGCATTATTGATTTTATTCGCCTCCTCCTCCGTAACCTCTATAAACTCTTTGTGCAGTTTTTTTTCCTTCAAGTTCTTCTCTTCTATCGGCGCGAATGTTCCCAACCCCACATGAAGAGTTAATGTAGCTGTTTGAACGCCATGCTTTGCGAGCGCATTAAACAGCTTTGGGGTAAAATGCAGACCGGCGGTGGGAGCCGCGGCCGACCCAGTTTCCTTGGCATAAACGGTCTGATAACTTTTCTTCAGTTCATTCTGAGATAACGGCGAACTGATATATGGCGGAGTCGGGACGATTCCTGAACTATCTACGTAATGCATAAACTCTTCTTCTTTCACACTGGGTTCGACAGTAATGATTTTTTCCCTCCTCTCCATAATTTTCAAATAAAAATCATCGAAATACACCTCTGCGCCTTCCTTCACGCCAGGGCGGGAATACGCTTCCCAACGATTATTCCCCAGACGCCTGACTAATAAGATCTCCACTCGCCCGCCGGTTTTTTTTCGGCCGAAAATACGCGCCGGATAAACTTTCGTATCGTTTATAACAAGGAGAGAATTATTGTCGATAAGACTCGGCAAATCATAAAATTTGTGGTGAGTAATTTCATTGTTCCGACGATCTACGCATAATAGCCGTGAAGAGTCTCGAGGATCAGCCGGTTTCTGGGCGATTAAGGATGGGGGCAAATCGTAATCAAAATGTTCTGCGACTGATGAAATGGCGTCATTCATAGCTGTAAGGCTCCATGATGTATTATAATCGATCAACTTCTATCCTTGGAGGTATAATATTTAACAATGGCAAATAAACTGCATTCGACTTTAATTACCTTAATAGTAATTCTTGCGGTCTCGGTGAGATTATACTCGCTGGGCAACATCCCATCAGGCTTGACTGTCGATGAGGCAGATATCGGCTATGACGCCTACTCGCTCATAAAAACCGGCCGCGACCAATGGGGAGAGCCGTTCCCGATCGTTGGCTTTCGCGGCTTTGGCGATTACCGTCCGGTGCTTTACACATATCTTGTTATTCCTTCATTTATTCTTTTTGGTGTTGATGCTTTTTCGCTCCGTCTCCCCTCAGTCCTTTTTGGAATTTTTTCGGTTGGCATTCTATATTTGTTGATAAAAAAAATATTCAACCGCCAGCTTGCTTTAATGGCTGGCTTATTGATGGCGATTTCACCCTGGGCTATTGGCATGAGCCGGTTGGCGATCGAATCGAACGTGGCGATATTTTTTTTGCTGCTCGGAATTTATCTGCTTACTTTTATCAAAAAAAGACAGCTTGCTTTGGTAGGGGCGGCAATGTGTTTCGCCGCAACTCTATATTTGTATACTGCATATACCCTCTTTATACCTATGCTGATAGTCGTATTGCTATATCAATTCAGAAATTATGCTTTTAACAACAAAAAACCATTATTCGCCGCCCTTATTTTTACAACACTACTTCTCGCGCCATTTTTTCAGTTTAATCGCGCCGGATTTTTTTCCCGGGCCTCGACGGAAGGATTTTTAGTAAACACCGAAAGCCTGGGGATAATTCAAAACATAAACGAAAAACGCGGTGGCTGCATGACAACATTGGGCAGTCCTCTCTTGTGTCGGCTGGCTGCCAACAAGGCAGTCGAGTTCTCCGCCGCATTTGTGAGTAATTATTTACATCATTTTTCAATCGACTATTTATACCTTTACGGAACTCCTGTACAGAGGGTGATCTTGCCGGAAATGGGACTTATGTATATTTTTGAACTGCCGCTTCTTATTTTTGGTGCTCTTGCTGTTTTGAAAAAATCTCATGAAAAAAATTATGGATTGCTGCTTATAATACTTTTTATAGCCGCCGTCCCAAGCGCTTTAACCGCAAATGGAAATTTTTCCCGCTTCTCGATGGCGCTGCCTTTTTTCATCACGATCGAAGCGATTGGGCTATCCGCGATATTTCATAAACTCCGCCCCCTCGGCAAACTGGCCGCGGTGGCGATTATTGTTGTCTCGGCAGTTTTTTTCGTATTCACTTACTTTACCTATTTTGGGTATAAACACTCGACAAAACTGACTTATAAAGAACTGAGTGCGGATCTTCAGAAATCAAAAAATAGTTATGATAAGATCTACGTTTCTAGTTATAAAGTGGACTCGGAACTTCATGTTTATTACCTGTATTACACTCTTTTTGATCCGGTAAAATATCAGAATAAAATTGGAGTCGGCCATTCTGAAAAAACAAACGGATGGACATCGGTCGACAGAATCGACAATATATATTTCGTATCAGCACTGCCCGAAAAAATAGAACCAACCGCTTTATACATCGCCGCGCCGGAACAATTTCCTCAGAACATAAAATCAAAAAAAACTATAAATAACTTAAGCAATGGGACAATTTTCCTTGAAGTCGAGGGGGAAGAGTTGTTAAAATACAAAACCAATTAATTTTATATAAATATGTTCAATATATTTCAACCAAAAGTGCCCTTAATCAGTGCGGAGGAATTAAACGTTGCCATTTCAGAAAGCGCCCCCACAATCATAGATGTCCGAACCGAAAGTGAACGGACAAAAGGGTATGTAGCAAACTCTGTCCACATACCTATCGATGACTTTGCTTCAAAGTTTACAAACATAATAACCGACAAAAATGCGCCGGTCGTGATTTACTGCTTAAGCGGTTCGAGAAGCGCCCTCGCCGCCGATATCATGATCAAATCCGGCTATACAAACGTAAAAAGCCTTGATCACGGACTTCTGGCCTGGAGAGCAAAAAAGTTGCCGGTTGTTATTTAGACTTAAGACGGTTTTCGTCTCTGATTTTATAGGCGCAGAAAGCAATAACGATTAGCGCTGCCAAACACAGAGTTGCCTGTGTTATAAAACCGAAAAGTTCAAAAAACTTAGTGGTGCAAACGAATCCGACCGCACAGGGTTGCGGTGCTAATTTGATAATATTCCAATGAACGAGCTGCTGATATGCGGCCGCCGGAATCCCGAATAAAAAAAACGGGTAGGCGTAGTACCTCACGTTTGGATCTTTGCGATAAATGCCGACAGTAAAAATCAGAAGGAGCGAAAACATCATCATCCGCTCGAGCCAACACAAAGGCGCGGCCGGCTTACCGAGAACTTCGATAAAATATATACTTGCGAGAGTGGCGAGTAACGCCGTCCACCAGGCGATATAATAATAGCGGGTATTTTTCATGCAGATACTATAACAAATATCAGGCTCTGACTGTTAAGAAATCTGTCACAACTATGAGCCGGTGATATTTCTTAACTTCTCCTCCGCATACTTCCATATTCCGCTAAGATGCGGATAAACTCCTTTTCTCTGTGCATATAAAAGCCCGATCGCAACACCGTCACCAACGAGCCGCATAGTTGCGGCATTATCCGACACAAATGTCAGAAAATCCCAAACCAGTTCTTTATATGCTTCGTATGGATTCATCATGTATGCTGAGCCGACTGCGATAAGTTTGCTTCGTTTTTCTTCTGGAGTAAAAAGTTTGTTGATTATGGGATAGGCGGTATATGCCGTATAGCTTGGAGTTATTTCCGGATCCTTATGCAGGTCTTTTTGTATCGCCTCGATTGTTTTGGCAAACTGCAGATAATACATGGCGGCAGCGGTTACTGCGGCCGGAATCTTCAGGTTATCGGGGATCAGGGATGCAAATGACTCCGCGGTTGTTAAACCGGTAACAGTCGATACGTGATCGTTTATCAGGGTGAGGGCGACGTTTGCCGAAAGCGAGCGTCTTCTTACGGCAAGCATCCGGGCAATCTGAGAATCGCGGTAGCCGATCGCTCGGTATATGTCGAGAGCTGAATTGTGTTTCGCCAGCTGTCCGCCCGTCACGTCATTCATCAGTATTCCGGCCGTCGATCGGATAGTCAGATTAACTCTTTCCCGCGGTGTAATCTCCTTTGCGGCTATCCGCTCCCAACTCCTGGAAATGTTTTCGGCATTGGCACGCACAAGCCAGGAATAAGATTCATAGTCGCGTCCGGTAAAATGATGCTGCCTGTGTATATGAGCATCTGCATCGGCCGCAAAATCCGCCGGAAGATCGCTGATACCGCCCCGATAAATAACATCCATAATTCCGCTCATTGCCTGCTCGTGTTCGGACACGATCTCAGCATCCGTACGATGCTTGCCTATCTTACTCACATGTGCATCGGCCATGTTTCCGACTATTCTGATGAGATCAGGGTAAAACAGTAACCGGCGGGCAGTTTGCTGCGACGATACGCTTGTTGTCGGCTCCGACCATAAATTAGCTTCGATATCAGGTAAATATGGATCTTCAGTAAGTATTGCTTCCGGTGTTCCGGCTTCTATTAATGTCATTGTATAATATACCTATAGTATATTAACAATTATATAGGAATAATTATATAAATCAATTCGAGTATTTATCTTAACAGCGATTAAATCTTCCGGCTGTCGTAGGCCCAATGCAGAAGAGCCTGACGCTGTACCGGCCGGCAGCTTAAGTCTCCCTTTTGGCAATGTTTTTGGACTTGAGCAATATGACGCCTTATTTGCCGCCAGCGCCTTATTTGCCTTATGTCTTCCACAGGTAGTCGCCTTCCCATGTAGTAGCGGCAGTACCACTGAAACCATCCGCGCGGGTCTTCTTTATATATCCAGCCTTTATTCTGCCAAACATGAAGAGGCTGGCTGGCGTTGACCTTGAAATAGTTAAGCGAAGAATCGCGCTTTCCCCGGGCGAGCTTGGCATTTGTAAACCAATCGGATGGATATTCCTTCACGCAATCGGTCATATATTTTCCGCCAAAAACGCCAAGCGCGAGCATTTCTTTGGGTGTAATTTCGGGAGTGAAATCGGGGTGAAAATTTTCTCCGGCCGGTTCGGTAAGCTCATACACATAATTTTTCTGCATTTTATCGTTCACGGTCACCGCTTTCATATTCCAATTATACATAATCGGCAATAAAAGCAGCTTATAGTAAGTAATTTATACGTATATATGATATAATAAATAGCTGCTTTTAATCCGCAGATGCTGCGGCTGAAAGGCGCAAAAATCGATTCCTGTACATTGAAAATTACGACACGGGCAAAGAAGTGAGTAAATTTATAGGCACCAGCAGGTGTCTAGAATTTTACTCACT
>CAYYYG010000021.1:0-19456 GCA_964476135.1 uncultured Gammaproteobacteria bacterium
TAAGCTGCATATTATGGCCAAATATTTCGATTGGGATGATTTGAACATCTCCGGATGGGGTATCGGTTAACTCAGATCCTTCTTCAACCTTAGATTCTTTAAACACTGATTTATAAAGGTTCGCCGCTTGAGCTGCTTCACCTTTGTTATACCATAAAAAAGAAGTGATTTTATTGTTTTTCATACGAATATTCTAGACTATGAAGATAAAGATATGTATCGTAATAAATTATACCCCTCGTAGTTGTCTACGAGGGGTAATTGGGGATTTAGGAACTTACTTCAACGCCGCCTGCGCGGCTGCTAGCCGTGCAATTGGCACGCGGAACGGACTGCAACTAACGTAATCGAGCCCTGCCTGATGACAGAACTCGATACTCTTTGGGTCTCCGCCATGTTCGCCACAAATACCCATCGGCATTTTGGGGCGAGTTGCCCGACCGTGGGCAACAGCCGCATGGATCAGTTGACCAACGCCACACTGATCGATAGTTTGGAATGGATTAACGAGGAGAATCCCATCTTCAACATAACGGAGCAAGAAACTCCGCTCGGCATCATCGCGGCTGATACCAAATGTCATCTGAGTGAGGTCGTTGGTCCCATAGCTGAAGAACTCGGCGACCTCTGCTAATTCACCAGCAGTGAGTGCGGCACGCGGGACTTCGATCATACTGCCGAACTTATAGCCTACCGTATCGCCTAACTCCTCAAAAACCTGTTTGGCTACTCTGCCAACCAACTCTCGCATAAAGCGGAGCTCATTGACATGACTGACAAGCGGAATCATAATCTCCGGGTAGACCTCGATACCGGCGTGCTTGACATTAACTGCCGCCTCAAGAATTGCGCGCACCTGCATCTCGACGATTTCGGGCATCATGATGCCGAGGCGATCACCTCGTAAACCCAACATGGGATTAGCTTCTTCAAGCTCCTTAATTCTCTCTTTCACCTTAGCGGTAGTAATCTTCATGCGGCGTGCAAGTCTACGAATAGCGATTGCATCGCTTGGCATAAATTCATGCAACGGCGGGTCGATAAGCCGGATGATAACCGGCAGACTGTCCATTGCCTGGAACAAGCCTTCGAAATCAATCCGTTGCTTAGGCAAAAGCTTATTGAGCGCGATTTGACGGACCTCTTTGGTGGCTGCCAAAATCATCTCCTGCACAATCGGCAGGCGATCGGCTTCAAAGAACATGTGCTCCGTCCGGCAAAGACCAACACCCTCAGCTCCATAGCGGCGCGCTAATTCAGCGTCTTTGGGGTAATCGGCATTTGCCCACACGCCCAATCGTCGGACTTCGTCAGCCCATCCCAGCAATGTCTGAAGGTCGTGCTCTTTGTCGTAATCAGGCTCGCACATCGGTAATTTACCAATGAATACTTCCCCGGTACTCCCATCAATGCTGAGCCATTCTCCCTCACGAACTTCAACAGATCCGACGACCATCATCTTATGCTCGACATCAATCTGCAGCACTTCAGCCCCACAAACGGCCGGAGTACCGAACTGTCGCGCGACAACCGCGGCATGGCTGGTTGCGCCACCGCGGCTCGTGAGAATCCCTTTGGCAGCGATCATACCATGGACATCGTCCGGCTTTGTCTCCGGACGAACCATGATGACCGCTTTACCTGCTTTACCCCAGCTTTCGGCCGTGTCGGCGTCAAATACCGCCATACCGACAGCCGCACCGGGGCTGGCATTGACTGCTTTTTTTACTAGCAATCTGCCTGCCATTCGGGCAGCATTTTTTGTTTCATCCGAAAACTGAGGATGAAGGAGCATGCTAACCTGTGCTGGTGTAATGCGCTTGATTGCGGTTTTACGGTCAATCAATCCTTCTTCGACCATTTTTACCGCAATAGCGATAGCGGCTCTTGCGGCGCGCTTGCCATTGCGAGTCTGCAGCATCCATAGTTTACCCTCTTCAATGGTAAACTCGATGTCCTGCATGTCTCGGAAATGCAACTCAAGCATTGTACAGATTTCCAATAACTGAGCATATGCCCCTGGCATTGTATTCGCCAACTCAGCGATCGGACTCGTATTGCGAATCCCTGCTACCACATCTTCGCCCTGCGCGTTGATAAGGTAGTCTCCGTAAAGTTCTCGATTGCCGTTGACGGGGTTGCGTGTAAAAGTGACACCAGTTGCACTGGTATCACCCTTATTGCCAAAAACAACAGCCTGGATATTGACTGCGGTTCCCAAATTATTAGGGATACCGGTAGCCTTACGATAGTCGGTCGCACGTTTACCGTGCCAACTCTCAAACACTGCCCGTACTGCCATTTCCAGTTGCAGGTATGGATCTTGAGGGAATTCCGTGCCTTTTTGGAGCTTGATTACTTTCTTAAAATGATTAGTAATCCGCTCCCACTCTTCAGCATTCAGCTCAACATCGAGCTTCACGTTCCGCTCAAGTTTTACACTTGCGATGATCTGTTCAAACGGCTCGTCTGGGATCCCCATAACTACTGTGCCGAACATCTGCACCAATCGCCTATAGGAATCGTACACAAAGCGAGGGTTGCCTGTCTGCGCGATGAGAGCAAGTGCGGTTTTGTTGTTTAACCCGATGTTCAATACCGTTTCCATCATGCCCGGCATAGATTCCGGAGCTCCAGAACGAACTGAAACATAAAGTGGGTTACGAACATCGCCAAACTTTTTACCTGTTTTTGCTTCAAGCTCTCTCAGACCATTCAGTGTCTGCTCCCACATTCCATTGGGAAATCCGTTTCCACTTGTCAGAAACTCATTGCAGGCTTCGGTCGTAATTGTGAAACCTGGAGGTACTGGCAAGCTAAGACGAGTCATCTCAAACAGATTTGAACCTTTACCACCCAACAAATACTTCACTTGTTGCCAATCGTTATTTACCCTCGGTAATACCTTGACCTCGTCGAGCTGATCAAACCGATAGACCCATTTCTTTGTAGTCGACATATTATTCTCCCAGGCATATTAGCCCACACTCATGCAAAAAACCAAACGACAAGTATTTCTCCCAAAGACGGATGTGAGTACGGTTTACGAAGACTTACAATCTTCGCGCTGATTACGCTTTTTCTATCCTGCCTTTCATCAGGTGTTTTATAAGCGATGCTTCAGCCTCCACCCGTCATTACAACCTTTCAGGCTGCAGAGGAGATTCTGTCGGTATAAATTACAATAAACTACTTAAATACCGGCAAAATCCCACTCTACAGCCACTTTTGAAAATTTCCTAAATCCTTATTTTGAAAGTGCTGGCCTTGAATTCAAGCGTTTAGAAAACTCGGCCATTTTAAGCTAGAAGGTGTATCCGGCCCAAATTGAGCGTTTCAACTGGAGACAAATACACAAGCGATAATTATATATCAAACAATATATTTATCAATTCACACTGAGTATGCATTCGATATTCATTTCAATAATGTAATCCTCGTCGCTCTATAGAAATGTTTGGGGTTATAATATAAATATGACTTCTCGATTTCCCCGTATCGGTTTAGCTCTTGGGTCGGGCGGAGCAAACGGCCTTGCGCATATTGGAGTCTTAAAAATGCTGGAAAAAAATAAGATTCCCATCTACTGCATTACCGGATCGAGTATCGGAGCACTTATAGGCGCACTTTACGCCGTTCATGGAAATAGTCAGAAGATTGAGGAGATTGCGATAACAAACAGTAAAAACCATAGCTTCGGACTATTCGATCCGACTCTCAAGGGCGGATTATTAAAGGGAGAAAAACTTGCCCAAATGATCCATGAACTTCTCAATAAAGCCACTTTTGAAGACATCAAACTTCCCTATGCTGCAATCGCAACCGATTTCAATAGCGGCGAAACAATAGTCATAAAACAGGGCAAGCTCGCACATGCAGTGCGAGCAAGTATCAGCATTCCAGGAATCCTCCAGCCCGTGATTATCAACAATCATGTTCTGGCCGACGGCGGACTTTCCGAACCTATACCCGTCGAGGCGGCATACGAACTTGGTGCCGATATCGTTATCGCGGTTAATCTTGATAAGCTCGCCTACGAAGAAGAAACTGTCAAAATACCCGCTCTTCACTCAATTCCTTGGAATGCAGTCAACATACTGCGCCATCACCTCGCACTTGAAAGCGTGAAATCAGCGGATTTTGTTATCACGCCAAATATCGCCCACCGCGGTTTTATCGGCTGGAATCATTTTTTCAACGAAGATAAAGTAAGAAATTTAATAAAGTTAGGCGAAATTGCTGCGACAGAAATCTATCCGCAAATCAAAAGCCGGATGGAAAAAAACAAAGGTCCGAAAAATACGTTCTTAAAAATCTTACATAAGATTAAATTTTACTTAAACCAAGATAAATAATTTAATACAAACAAAATATATTGCTAAATATAGCTTAATGTATTAAAATACATCACGAAAGGAGGTGCGTATGCCATGCACTAATCCTAAACAGCAATGGGTGACCACATCTGTACCCATGAAGTGCACCAAGTGCAACGGAACCAATTCATCCGGATGCACACACTGCCATGGATCCGGAAGTGAACCCACACTACAGGGGTACTTCGCAAATGTACCCTGTGGTCAATGCGACGCCTGCCGCAGAGCGCCGCAACAAGAAAATAACGGTTAGTCCTCATCCGGGAAAAGGACCAGGCTGGCTATAAAAAAAGCCAGGACACTCAGCCGTTTGCTGTATTCGGCGCCACCGGGAAACCGGCTCAGGCAAAAACAGCATCCAGCCCTAATCTGCGACACCGCACATTAGGGCTTTTTCATATAATCGATCAACCAACTATAGTTTTACAGTCTTATTCCCGGCAACGACCAGATCTGACAACTCCGTTTCCGTGGTTGTGAGAACTACCTGATATTTACCTATAAGATTAATTATCAAAGCTTTATTCTTAACATCAAGCTCGGAAAAAATATCATCAAGAAGCAGTATCGGGCGTTTTTTAAAAACTAATTCAAAATACCCAAGCTCATTTAGTTTAAGCCAAAACACCGCCAATCGCTGCTCGCTTCTTGAACCGAAATTTCTCACCGCTTTCGTATGTTTATCTTCCAGCTGAATTAAAAACTCATCTTTCTGCGGACCGATAAGGCTCCGCCTGAAGCGGGTTTCAGCGGGAAAAAACTCAGAAGCTCGCTCGATTGTGAACTGATTGGGTGAATAACTAACATTAAAATTACGGTGGTCAATGGCCGGATGACTATTGAGGTAACTGACATAATCTATTCTTTTTGAAGTGACGTACTGAGCCTGCTCGGTAAGATACTGATTCCAGAAAATAAGCTCCTCTTTAAGAGCGTTGATATCTTTATGTTTTTCTATTAGTTTGTTCCTCTTGTACAGCGCATTATTGAAGTTGTGAAGCTTTTTTTTGTACTCCGTGTCGGAGACGCATAAAATATCATTGATATATTCACGCCTCTTATCCGGTGAGCCGGATATTATATCTATATGTTCCGGGGCGAAAAGCACTGCCTTGGTCTGATAACTCACATACTGTGCGGCTGTTTTTGCCGATTTCTGGACATAATACTTTTTTAAGGTCGAGTCACCGGCGTTTCTCAGGTGTATTCCGAACCTACTATTTATGTTATCTTCTGCCCATACTGTCTCAACTACTGCCTCCTTGGCATCCCAGTTTATAAGTTCATTCTCCGTTTTTTCTCGATAACCATATCCATGCACGGACATATATATCGCCTCGAGCATGTTGGTTTTTCCGCGGGCATTCTCACCGACTATTATCGTACACCCCGGGTGCAGATCAATCATATATTCTCCGAAATTCCGAAATGACCGCAGTAGCATTGACTTAAGAATCATAGAGGCAGTATAGCAAAATTATTTATTTTTCTTGAGTACGAAGATGGTTTCCATAAAAACAGGCAGCTTAAAAAAAGAGTCGGAAAACGGCTTGAAATCGGTAAATTGACTAAACATTTCTTTCCATTGTTTTTTGGACAATATTGAAAGATGCGATCGATCGGCACGGTGAAATATCCGGATCCATGAATTTTCTCTGGTATATATCTTGTGTAAAATATTATGCTTAGCAACTCTTGCCGACTCTGCGATCGCTTTTTTTAACTTGCTGCGATCTATGTGCTCAAGTACGTCGAATGTTATAACCAAGTCGAATTCTTTATCTTTGAAAGGGAGAGAAACGATATCCCCCGCCCGCAGGTAACTCTTCACATTTTCATTGGCGAGCTCTATAGCATCAGGGGACAACTCAACACCATAAGCATCGATGCCGAAACGGCGCAGCCACTTAACAAGGTCGCCCGTGCCACACCCGACATCAAGACATTTTTTCGGATTGATAAAAAACTTTATCAGCATAGCACGATACGCATTCACGATACCATGGATTTTTGAACCGATAAACGACTCACGGTAACCCAGCCGGTGCTCCCCCTTTTTACCAGTGTAATATTCACGATCATAAAAATTTGCTTCGATCCTGTAAGGCATGATCACGGTACCTTTGAACGCGTCTCCGTCGAGAATATGCTGTAGATTCGGCACATCGTTTCCATTTGCGACAATAACAGTCAGTTCTTGTTTTTTCCCTAGTTGAGCTGCTATAGGATCAAATGGAGCATTCATCCCCGGAATCCATTTGTTACCAACCAGTTTTTCCATTTCGTTCCAGGTGAGTTTCTCGATCGGCTTGGCATCCGGATTTGTCCGGGGATCCTTATCATAGACCCAGTCTATATTAGACAGATTAATAACCAAGTTGGCCCCGTAATCACGGGCGAGAACCACAGCACAATAGTCGGTAGACCAGCCAGGCTTCCAACCCGCACCGATCACAATCGGCTCCTTCCAATTAACCAATTTCTTATCGTAATTTTCAATAATTCTCGGATGTGCAATGTCCATAAATATCGTACGTAGAAGGTGTCCGTTAAGTCTTGATGCGTGGATGCCCAACCAGTCTAAATCTTCGTCCGTCAAACCTCCAACCACGCTCTGTCCGGCATCGCGGTAGTGCCGTGCCGTCCGCCCTCCGCCGGCGACCAAAAAGAATCTCTTTCCCGCCTTAACCTGGGATCTGATGAAAATATTGAGCTTCTTAAGAAAGGCTGTATCAATGCCACCGTTAGGCACAATGAGGCCGCCGCCGACCGAAATTATTATAGGTAATTCTTTTTTATCCCAAATCATAAAAATAGGCAAAAAAAATCCCCGGCTATTTTCCGGGGTTTACGTTTTCAACAGATATTTTGCTTAAGGCAAAATGAGTATTTGTTATACATCCTAACTGTCCATTATAAATGGAACTTTGACAAATGTCAATGAACTAAGTACAATTGTTACCCATGAGACGCCAGAGAATAACCATAACACTAAAACAGAGCACAATCCAAAAAGTAGACCGCCTTATCGATAAGCAGAAAATCAGGAATCGCTCTCACGCTATCGAGTATGTACTCGACCAATTCAACAAACCCACAATCCATAAAGCGGTTGTTCTTGCCGGCGGACAGGGCACCAAAATGCGACCTTTCACCTATGAAATGCCGAAATCACTGCTTCCGGTTAAAGGCAAACCGATACTCGAGCACCTGATAAACGAACTGAAGGAAAATTTAATCACAGATATCATTTTATGCACGGGTTATCTGGGTGAAAAAATTAAGGAATATTTCGGCAACGGCGAAAAATTCGGAGTAAAAATCACTTATTCCACCGAAACAGAACCTCTCCAGACCGGAGGCGCTCTGCAACAGGTGCGAAAACTAATCGGAGAGGATCAATTTCTGGTAATCCACGGCGATATTTTGACGACACTCCCATTCCAAGACCTGATTGAATTCCATCAGAAGGAACAGTCGATCGCAACGATTGCCTTAACAACCGTAGATGAGCCTAACAAATTCGGTCAACTGACCTTACATGGAAGCAAGCTTATCAGGTTTTTTCAGCAGGCACCCAAAAATAAAGTACAGAGTTACCTGGTAAATTGCGGCATCTATATTTGTGAACCCGTCATTTTCGATTATTTCCCAACCGGGAAAAAATCATTCCTTTTTGAAGATGTAATCGAAAAACTTATCGGCGAACGCAAAATCAGCGGTTTCGTATTTGAGGGTCAATGGTTCGATGTCGGGAATCCAAAAAATTACGAAGCGGCAATAAAAAATTTCTCCTTCGAGAAATCTTAAAATAAACCTTCGCCTAAACCAAATACGCGAGCTACTAAACGTGTTATGACATAGGCAAACACCATTAAAATTAATCCCACTATACCAGCAGTAATCTTCAGTCTACCCGCCTTGACTTTCTCGGCACTGCCCTGTGACATTAATACGTCGTATCCGCCCCAGATAAAAACAAAAAGTAAAATAACTGCTGCAATCGGAATAAGAAAATTGGTGACCCGGTTCAAAACATCGCCTAGATTCTGTAATTTCGGATCAAGCGGACTCACGATGTTTTGATTTCCTATCTGTAACATATTACTTGTTTTGAGTAAATGACTTAACTTTCGCCATCATCTGATCAAGTGATGTATTTGCTTTAATAATATAATCAGCGGCACCTATTGCCATAGCGCTTTGCTGCTCACCGTCAAGATTTGTGAGAATAATGACCGGCACCTTAGCTAAATTCTGGTCACGCTTGATTTGTTCGAGAATGTCGAAGCCGTTTTGTCCGCCCGGAAGCATCAGATCGAGCAATATGAGAGCCGGATTTCCGGTTTTGGCCGCCTGCAGACCATCCTGCGCATTGCCGGCCACAATCACATTGTAGCCTTCTTTCGTAAGTTTACGTTTATAAATATCTTGAAGCTGGATATCATCCTCGACAATTAGTATTGTGGTCATATATTATTTTAACGCACTGCGAACTGTTTCAATCATCTGTTCGAGTGACATGTTGGCTTTAATTATACGATCAATGACATTTAATTTTTTCGTGGCTTCTACATCCGTATCCTGGCCGAGATTAGAAAGCACAATCACCTTAATATCTTTAAGATTATCATCCGCACGTATTTCTTTCAAGGTCTCAAATCCATCCTTAACTGGCATAACCATATCAAGAAGCACCAAATCAGGTTTTTTTTCACGCATTGAGGCAAGGGCTCTTTCCCCATCGGCTGCAACAGACACAGTGTATCCTTCTGATTTTAGCTTTCTCTCGAAAATACTGGAGTAAAATTGATCATCTTCAACAACTAAGATGTAGCGCGAGTCCATAAAGTAATGCTACCAGGTGATATAATAATAGTCAATTTGAACCAGAATGAAAACCATCACCAAAATCTTGAAGAATGAACTCGCGATCGTTTCTATATTATGTATCTCCGGGGCATTGATACGTCTTTACTTCGTGTTGATCGCGGATTTTCCGCTGAATGATGGCGGCATGTTCTATAGCATGGTAGAAAACCTCATAGACAACAAGTTTATAATCCCCCGTTACACAACCTATAACCACAGCGGCATCCCATATGCCTATTCCCCGTTCACTTTTTATATTGCAGCAGGACTGTACTCACTGCTCGGCATACCACTCATCGAAATTTTCAGGTTTCTGCCCTGGCTACTTTCAGCAATCTCTATTCCCCTTTTTTATATTTTATCGAGAAACATACTAAACCAAAATAAACCGGCAATTCTCTCCCTTGCGGTCTACATATTGTCCCCTAGAAGTTTTCAGGCGTTAATTCTCGGCGGCGGGCTTACCCGTGCCGCAGGCCTACTGTTTTCTCTCTCGGCACTTATTATGATTACCCGATACTACAAAACCGGAATCAAAAAAAACCTATATTTTGCTGGAATTTTTTTTGGAATCTGTTTACTTTCCCATATGGAATTCGCCGTATTTACACTCATCTCCTCGCTCGTTTTTATGTTATCGATAGGTAAAAATAAAAAATTCGTCATTCCAACGTTGAGTTTCGGAATTATAGGAATACTCATCGCCTCGCCTTGGTGGGCACATGTTATCCGCCTTCACGGATTCGCACCTTTCATCTCCGCACTTCAATCGAATCCTCATGATGCGATAACTACCGCTCAACTGGGCCTAATTGCATATACAGCTGAGCCGAAGTTCAATATATTTTTTACTTTCTCGCTGATTGGAGCTCTATATCTATTTATCAGAAAAGAATATGGTCTATTAATATGGACTTTGATGATACTCGGCACCGCAACCAGACAGTCGCATACCTTTTTATTCATGCCGCTTGCTATGATGGCCGGATATTCGATCCATCTTCTTTCGCAACAGATAAAAATTAAATATCAGATCGTACTCGTATCAATGATCCTGGCGCTGATTTTCTCATTTATAAGCACATTCGGGCATGAATTTACACCCTTTGATTATTTGCGGAAACCCGAAAGGACCGCTATGAGCTGGATAAACAATAACACCGGTGTCGAAAGCGAGTTTATAGTTGTTTCCTCGTATCCTGATTGGGCCTGGTTTTTAGACACTACATCCGAGTGGTTCCCGGCACTTGCAAAGAGAAAAAGTCTTGCGACGGTTCAGGCCTATGAGTGGCTTCCCGATTTTTCGGGCAGGCTGAAACTGAATTCAAAATTCAAACGCTGTAATGATTACGACTTAAACTGTCTCAATCAGTTAATACTAGATACTGAGCTAAGGTACACACACATATATATTAGTAAAAAAACAAAGCTGGAACCAGATCTGCCCGCTTGCTGTACACTACTCATAAATTCTATCGGCCGCTCGGCGGATTTTCGTCTCATATTTGAAAATGAAGGCGTATTAGTGTATGAGCGCAAGAACACTACAAAAGCCAAATAATTGATATAATAGACCACATGGCCCAGGAAACTATATTATTTTCTGTCATCATCCCGACTCTGAACGAAGAACATTATCTGCCGCAGCTTCTTGAGGACCTGACCAAACAGAAATCATCACTTCCTTTGGAAATTATAGTTGTCGATGCCTGCTCGGCTGACAATACAATAAAAAATGCTGCTGCCTATAAAAATAAACTGCCGCTTAAAATAATTACCGACACTAAAAAAAACCTTTCTTTCCAACGTAATCTGGGAGCAGAAAATGCACATGGTAAATATATCATTTTCCTCGATGCCGACATGCGAATCTTTCCGAACTTCATCGCCAGTCTCGAGAAAGTTATAAATGATTCAAAAAACCTGATTCTACTACCTACCCTACTACCGTTAGGCGGGAATTACAGCGATGTAGTCCTATTCAAGCTAGTCAATTTGGTGATCGAATTTTCCCAATCTTTTGGAAAACCGTTTCCGACAGGAGGAGTGATGATATTCGAAAAAAATTTCTTCACCCATATAGGCGGTTATCGTGACAATCCAAACGGCACTAAATTTTTTCCGGAAGACCATGATATTATCATGCGTGCGCATGAGGCTGGAGTTAAGGCTAAATATCTTAAACATGTGAGAGCAAAATTCTCACTCAGGAGAATCGAGCGTGAGGGCCGTCTCCAGAGTTATCGCAAGTATCTTATCGCCGCTTTACAGATCGCGACTAAAGGAAAAGTGGAAGATCAAATAGATTACGAAATGGGGGGACATCTATACGATGAAGACGATCGGATAAAAATGGAGAGAATTTCTGTCGACCAGAAAATAATTAATGAAATAAAACAATTGCTGAATACAATAATAAAATCATTGGACGAACCTATATCTCAAAATAAGAAATGATTGGATAGTGATCGGATACTCGCCAATTGATTCTTTTTGTCCGCGTCATTTTTATTCCTCTATACAATATATAGTCATCTTTAAGCCGAAGAGTAATGAGTTTAAAGAGTTTGCTCTCGAAGGTGTGAGAGATATTTTTTGTAGCCTCATGCAGTTTATACTTACTCATCAATTCCTCCAATTTTTTTCTGTTGTAAGGATAGTTAAAGTCACCGGCAAAAATAGCCCGATCCACTCCGGATTCAAGATCAGACAAGGCAGAATTTAGTTGTCTGATCCTGCCACCGTTTAGAGCATATGCCGTCAGATGAAGGTTGTAGACAACAATTTCTGTGTCATTTTGAAGGGTAAAAGTGGTTCGCAGAACGCTTCTTGGCGTATGTGCTCCTCTTAAATAAAACAGGAAAGTTTCATAATGGGTACGCGGAAGCTTGATCGATTCCGATCGCACCTGACTGAATACGCTTCTCTTGTAAAAAGTAGCAACGCAAAAAGCTTTATGATTTCTTACGAATGTATTGGACGATCCGGCAAGCAAATACCCGCTTTCGGCTAAGCCCCTCATACTCTGCTCATCGGCCTCAAACTCCTGCAAACATACGACATCCGGTTCTTCGGCTTTAAGAAGTTTGTTAAGCTCCGCAAAGGCTTTATGATACAGGAGATTATGTGTAAATAAAGAGAACCGCATTATTACATTATACAAAATAATATAGTTGCGCGACTGATGGCAAAGTTATCCACATTTTTTTTAACGTTATAAATACATTTATATGACAACCTAAATTCATATGTTATAATTATAGGGTATCTTATAATACATCAATTTTTATATATAGGCTTGACAAGCTGGCAACAATTAACTTAATATAAAAATATGAAACTGGTCAGCTTGATAAAAAATATATTCAGAAGTAAGAAAACTAAGATTCAGGACAGGTTTATGCAGAGGCAGTTTAACGAGCTACTAAGAAGAAACCTGGCCTTACCGATAAGAATGTATCATCTATAAAGAAAAAAAGAGCATCACTACCGCTCGTATAAAGGGAACGACGTGTAGTAATGCTCTTTTTTTCTGCAAAATATTTTGCCTAAATTAACTAAAAAATTAGCAAAATTTTTAGCACTTGTCAAGCTCTCAATTATTTTACTTTATATACGGCTCCGCTTTTGTTTGACGACTGGAAAACAACCTCGCCAAGGTCCTTAAATTTCTGTTCCTTGAGCTGCGGGTATTTAGTTCTTTCTTGTCCGGCGACCACTACATATTGCACGTTATATTTTCGAAGCAGGTCGCGCGTTAACTGCGCATCCTCAGACTCATATATGCTAACGATATCGGGTATCCGCTTACCCACGACATCGGCTGAGCCCCGCCACAACCACTCATGTACCCACCATCCGGCGACTGTGGGTAAACCAGTATAGGCTGATATCCGTTCGTAATCGGTGTATGAATCGCCCTGTGCCTCAAGTATTACGGGCTGTCCGCTTACTTTATTGTTGAAGAAACTGACGATTTCATGATCTTCCGGATACTGCATTCTCAGCCACTCCGAGCCGTCGAGTTGAAACGGCTTCTTGAATGTACCGTAATAAGACGGGAATGAAAAAAATGGATACAGCAATAACAGAAAAAACATTACAACATACAGCGCTTTGAAAAAATATTTGAAATAGCTATCCAATGTAGAAATACGATACAACACAAATGTAGAACCTATACTCATCATGATATAAGCCTGGTAACCAAGCTTAAACATGGTATTTGCCCGAAAATGATCAGGATAGATGTCTTTGATGTAAAAAAACTCGGGAACTATAATCAGAAAGGTGCCAATGCCAAACAATATAAGCATAAAGGAATCGACCGCTGATATTTTTTTGGTCATCCTTATTAAAGCGTATAACATAATAAATGAGATAAAAAAGAACCCCCACAAAGTGAATATCATCCATACAGGTGAAGCCTGGCATTTTCCGGCCTCAAACATAAACGGTCCCAGTTTTTTCAAATTGACTAAAAAGTCACGGCTGCAGTTTAATCCTATCCCGGACACAAACGGTGTAAAATGACGCGAAAACGGTGCGGAAAACAGCACAAATGCCATTATTGTGATTCCGGCAAAAAGAAAAAATCTTATCGTAAAGGAAAACAGAACGAAAAACACAACCAATGAAAGCAGCATATAAATCGGTCCGTCGAAAGCGTTTGTCATATAATGTACGGCGGTCAGGAAGCCTAAAAATATCGTAGCGGGCAATAAATAGTTGGCCAGATGCATATATGCTATTTCCAGATGTGTGCTTACCGAAGTTTTTTTGGAACGCGATCGCGGCACCTTAACATCCTCGCCTTCCACCTGCCTTGCCGCCAAATAAATCGAAAACAGGAGTGCAATTGTGAGGAGGACGAAGGGAATATCAAACACGTGACCGTGTAGATCGGCAACTACGTAAGAGTAAGACGGAAACTCATGTATTGTAAACGGTATGAAGCGAGTCGCATTCGGGTACCAGTATTTGCTTTGAGTGAACCATTTGAAACCAAATGAACCGGTGTCACCGCTGCCAAAACTAAATATTTCGCTCCAGGGCAAAAAAATGTTCCAGAAAGGTACTGGTTTTTCATTTTCGTATCCGGTGGTGAAAACGTATATCGTGTGCAGATTGCCCGCCAGATTTACAAGGAAACTTCCAAGGAGACCGAAAAAAAACACTTTAAGCCTTCTGATTTTAGACGATTTAAATACTCCGCTGATATTGACAATATTGCCCGTAAGAGAAAAAGTCATCGTAACTGCCTGAGCGAAAATTGTCGCAAGAACCATGTTGTATCCGACTGCGGGCAGCATCCCCGTAAGCTTAATAAGATAAGCACCGGAAAGGTGTCCGAAATAGTAATAATTGATCGGGTAACCGGATGGATTTTGCGAGTCTGCAGAAAGCCACATATCAATGGGCGGAAAAAATTTGGAACGCAGAATCGAGTTCATGAAACCAAAATCCATAAATTTCTCAAGACCCCGAACTGAAGGCTCCTGACCTCTTGTGAAAGCAAGAAAATACAATGCGGCCAAAAACAAAAGCTCCTCAAATACTAAAATCAAAATAAAATTCCAAGAAAAATTATTTCTCGGCCCCTGCTTTTTCCTTTGATCTTTTTTATTTTTACTCGCCAATTTCAGATTAAATAAAGGACCCAATTGGAAGTCGCGAAAGACGATAAAATAATTCAGTACCGCAAATACGATTGCGATTATATAAATAGATGTCTGGGAAAAAGGAACGAGCTTGAAGATTCCGAGTATAAAAGACGAATAAGTAAGAACGACTATGGCTATCGCCTTACTGAAAGCGTAACCCTTATCGAAAAACCTAGGAAATATTTTCCGGCTGATAGGAAAAAATGCCAGGCCGATTGCGAATAAATAAAAGTACCACTGAAAGACTGTTTGGACTGATTCCATATCCGTATACGTTACCCGTTTTATATTGAATTTTCAAGCCCTATTTGATATGATCGTTGAACCGCTATGGAACCAAAATTCAGCCCTGCAAATGTCGAAAAAACCATCTATTCCTTTTGGGAAGAAAAGGGTCTTTCAAAAGGAGCACAGGGCAAATCCTACACTATACTTATGCCGCCTCCTAACGCCAACGCCTCACTCCACGCCGGACACGGAATGTATGTCGTTGACGACATAATGATCAGATATAAAAGACTTAAAGGATTTGACTCCGTCTGGATACCGGGCACCGATCACGCCGGTTTCGAAACTCAGTTCGTTTACGAAAAACATCTGGCAAAACAAAAAAAATCGAGAATGGATTTTGATCGTGAAACCCTCTACAACGACATCTTCAAATTCGTGAAAGACAATGCCGGCCTGATTTTCGAGCAGTTCCGCAGCCTAGGATTCCTCGCCGACTGGAGCCGGAGCGTCTTTACTTTGGACAATCACGTGCTTGAGAGGGTTTTTGAAACCTTCAAAATGATGGAAAAAGACGGCATAGTCTACCGCGACAATTATATGGTCAATTATTGTACCCACTGCGGCACATCTCTTGCCGAACTTGAGGTTATTCATGAGGAAAGAATCGATCCGCTATATTATCTGAAATACGGCCCGTTCGTATTGGCAACGGTTCGTCCGGAAACCAAATTCGGGGATACTGCTGTTGCGGTACACCCGAAGGATAAAAGGTATAAACAGTGGATAGGCAAAACAATAACTGTCGATGGGTTAAATGGTCCGTTTAACTTGAAAGTTATCGCCGATGAATACGTCGACCCTAAGTTCGGCACTGGTGTTGTGAAAATTACCCCGGCCCACGACCACAACGACTTTGAGGTGGGAAAGCGTCACGGCCTTGAAGTAAAGCAGGTTATCGACTGGAATGGAAGACTGAATGAGCTGGCAGGCCCCTATGCCGGAATGAAAGTGAAAGCTGCCCGGGCAAAAATCGCCGAGGATCTGCAGTCGCGTGGACTCATGGAAAAAATCGATACTCAATATACTCATGCAGTATCAACATGCTATAAATGCAAAAGAGACCTGGAACCGATGGTAATTCCCAACTGGTTTATTAAGGTGAAAGATCTGAAACAAAATGTTATCGAAGCCGTCAAAAAAGACCGTGTAAAATTTCACCCGAAGAAATACAAAAAACAGATGCTGCAATGGCTGGAAATAATGCATGATTGGCCGATAAGCCGGCAAATCGTCTGGGGAATAAGGATCCCTGTTTGGTACAAAGTAGACAAAAACAAAAACAACATCTGGGTATGGTGGATCGACTCGCAGAAAAAATTGCACCAAGGCAATCTGAACGACTTCATAAAAAACGGCCACACCCTATCGGAAATCGAAAAAGGACTGCAAAAGGTATACGCCTTAAGCGGCACTAACGAACCGGAAAGGGTTATATCAAAAGAAAAACCGACAGGCGACTACCTTCCGGAAACTGATACCTTCGATACCTGGTTCTCTTCCGGTCAATGGCCGCTGGTAACATTAAGAGAGGATGAATACGAATCGCGCTTCCCCACCGATATGATGGGCACCCTTTCCGACATCCTGAAATTTTGGATCTCAAGAATGATTATGTTTTCTCTATATCTGAAAAAAGAGATTCCGTTCAAGGATGTTTATCTGTGGTCGATGGTCGCCGATGCCAAAGGGATAAAAATGAGTAAGAGCAAGGGTAATGTAATCAATCCGATTGATCTCGTGAACAAATACGGCGCCGATGCCTTCCGCGCCTCGCTCATATTCGGCACATCCCAAGGCGGGACAGTAAATTTAAGCGAACAGAAAGTTGTAGGTATGCGCAATTTCACAAATAAAATTTGGAATATCGGACGATTACTATATCTGAGTGAACAGGAAAATCCAGATTCCAACACACGCCCTTCAGCCGATGTAAAAAAACTGGTCAAACAAATGAATAGTGAGTTCGCCAAAGTAAAAAAACTATATACAAAAAACATGGAAAAGTATAACTTCTCCCAGGCAATCGAGCAAACTCACGAATTTCTGTGGCACCGGTTTGCCGACTTTTATATAGAACAGTTGAAAGAATCGCTTAAGAATGGTACTATTGAGACTCGTAAGGCCATGAAAGAGGTTTATTTTGAAGCGCTGAAAATGCTTCACCCGTTTATGCCTTTCGTAACTGAGGCAATCTGGCAGAAATTTATGGGAGAGAATAAGTCTATCTTGTCATCTAAATTATAAATATTATTACAACAACTGCAGCAGTATGAAACGCACTTTTCAGCCTAAAAAGGCTAAACACAAGAAAAAACACGGTTTCTTATCGCGTGTCAAGACACACACCGGAAGACGCGTATTAAAACGCCGCCGCCAAAAAAACCGAAAAAAATTATCGGTATAAGCTTTGCCTTAATATATGCTGGAACCATCTTTTTTTAACACCTTTCTCATATTCCCGATTCTTAATTTATTGGTCGCCTTATATAAAGGCTTCTTATTTTTGCGTATCCCGGGCGCATACGGCTTTGCCATAATCGCGCTTACAGTACTCATAAGGCTCCTTTTCCAGCCTTTTTTCCATAAACAGATGGAAACGGCTAAAAAAATGCAGGAGCTGAAGCCTCATCTCGACAACCTGTCAAAAAAACACAAAAAAGACCCGAAAAAACTTCAGGAAGAACAGATGCGTCTTTATCAGCAACACGGCATAAATCCAGCCTCCGGATGTTTGGTCATGATCGTGCAGCTGCCGGTTTTTATCGCCTTGTACAATACTTTATCGCTGTTTCTTAATAACGGTACAGGACAAAATATCATCAATAAAATTAATGGAGCCCTGTATACGCAGTCTCTCCATATCGCAAGCATCGACCCCTGGTTTTTTGGTTTTAATCTGGCACTTTCCCCATCCGCGTCAAAAACTTGGTATTACTACTCTATCCCTGTCATAACCGGTATTCTTCAGTTTTTACAAGCCAAAGTTACGATGCCGGCCCCCAAAGAACCGGAGACGAAAAAAGACGAAGGCGATGATAAATCAAAATCCGGAAGCACCGGTGACGATTTTCAGAAAGCGATGTCTACACAAATGAAATATATTTTTCCCTTCATGATTGCGTGGTTTTCTCTCAATTTACCTGTAGGTCTTTCCCTCTATTGGAATATATTTTCCTTGTTTAGTATAATGCAGTATCGCAAGATGAATGAAAAAAAATCAGATATAAAAAGCTAAATATTATAAATTTATATTTAATATGGATAAAATCAGCACCATTAAAAACGAAACCGAATCTCTCTTAAAAAAAATGATCGCCAACTTTGAATTAAACGTTGAGGAAGATGCGGAAAATCATATTTTCTTCATCACCGTCAAAACCGCCGAAGAAGCTTCGGTTGTCATCGGAAGACACGGCGAGACAATCCGCGCGCTTCAGAAAATTCTGGAGGTCGTGCTCTATAAACAGATCGGCGAACCAACACACATACTACTTAATGTAAACGATTACCGGGAAAAACAGAAAGAACGCCTGCATGAAATAGCCGATGAGTTGGTCGAGAAGACCAAATCCACCGGCCGACCGAGCCATTACCGCGGCCTTTCTTCATTTGAAAGGAAAATGGTACACGAGTATGTAACGCACGCTCATGCAGACTTAACGACTTATTCCGTTGGCGAAGGACGTGATCGTCATTTGGTTATAGACATGAAGGGTAATCAGCCGATAAGCAGCTGAATCCTTTAAAAGTATGAAGCGAAAAAAAGTGCCTGTTTTTTATATCCTGTTTTTGCCGCTCGTGCTGTTATTCGATGTGGTCTACTATTTTTATAACAGATCCGGCTGCTTAAACTGCTGGAATGTGCAGGAATTTATCAGGCAGTCCTCCCTCACCGTATTTATCGTCTCCTCGCTCGCCTCGCAATTCAAAAAATCCTCTTCTTGACTATCTTGGGGCTTGCAGTGGTAAAATATTTATATGGAAAACAAAGAGCAGTTGCCGGTAGACCTAAGAAAGGACGCTCTTGAGAAATACCAGAAAGAAATAAAAGGCCTGAGTAATAACGAGAAGGATCAGGTCGCCTATAAATTAGTGAAGGAGGCAGGCGGCCATATTAAGATCAGTGAAGAACTGCGTGATAACCATTTGGCGGGTAAAAAAACCGACACTAATGACCAAGTATCCGTTGATAATATTGTCGTTAGACTGCTTGAAACCGATGAAGTCGGGCGCGCGGAACGGATGAAAACTGTA
>CAYYYG010000022.1:0-19275 GCA_964476135.1 uncultured Gammaproteobacteria bacterium
ATTATTGTCAGTCCGTTCGACTAAATTACTTTCTTCTATCGATAACATAACGGACAAAAATCTGACGATATCCTTAATCCTTTCCGGCTTATTAGGAAACAACTTCTGCGATCGGTACGGTTCGGGCAACAAAAAGGGCGCATCGGTTTCTAGCACTATCATGGATAAATCATGGCCGTTATTGGTGATTTTTTTCCAGAATTCCTGCTTTTCTTTATAAAAAGTGATGTCGCCGTCAACACCCAAATACATCCCTTTATCTTTTGCAAATTCGTAGAGCTCATAATCGGGTTCACAGCAGTGGAGCACCGCCCTGTTCCGCAAAGAATCACTCCATACGGATTCTAAAACCGATAAAAGATCACTTTTCGCTTCTCGGTTGTGGATTATGACGCTTTTATTGTATTTGATAGCAAGCTCAACCTGCCGACGGAAAATTTCTTTCTGTAAATCTACAAACTCCTCCCCCACCTTATATTCGCCATATTTTGTTATTTCGTAAGCATGACGATCCAAGCCGACTTCTCCGACCGCAACTACTTTTTCATGCTTTAACAACACTTCGATTTCTGCTAAATCAGCTTCAGCATTAAACTTATCACTTCGGACTTCGGACTCCGCACTTCGGGCTAAATAATTGTATACATGGTGCGGATGAATGCCGACCGCGGCAAAAACACCCTCAAACTTACTCGCCACCTCAACTGCCTTCCTCGAACGCTTAACATCGGTACCGGGAACAACTATCTCTTTTACTCCAACAGACCTGGCAGCCGCAACAATTTCATCGAGATTTTTTTTGAATGCAGAAAAATTCAGGTGGCAATGTGTGTCTATCATATTGATATGAGCGTTGTAAAGATTATAATAAATACAACATTATACCTTTATAAATCCATATGACCATATTTATCGGAGCCGATCATCGCGGATTCGAGTTAAAAAACAAGCTTGTCGAATATCTACAGGAAAAGGATATTAGGGTCGAAGACATGGGTAATTACGAGTACGACGCTAATGACGATTTCCCAGATTATTCCAAAAAAGTCGCTCAGGCAGTGCTTCAGAATCCGGAGGAATTTTTAGGCATCGTAATCTGCGGTTCAGGCGTTGGTGTAAGTGTTGCAGCTAATCGTTATCATGGCATCGTTTGTGCCCTCGGTTTCGATTTAGGACAGGTAGAAAGCGCCCGCATGCACGACCATGTTAATGTTCTTGCCATTCCGGCCGATTATGCTGATTTTGAAAAGGCGAAACAGATGATTGATATTCTTGTAAAAACCAAGCCAAACTATGGAGAAAAATATGTAAGAAGGTTGCGGAAACTAGATGAATAAAATCAGAGCCTAATCTGATATTTTCCTTCCTGGTTCTTCATTATTATTGATTTTAATTCCAACGATGTGAGAGTTGCCGAAACTGTGTGGACAGGAAATTTAACCAGGGTCGCTACTTCATCTGGCGTTCTAGCTTCTGATTTAATGATTTCAAAAAGCATTTTTTCCGGGTCGGACAGCTCTAAAATTAATTGTTTTTTACTTACGGGAACTGGCTGAAGATTTAACTCATCGAGGATATCTCTTATTGAGGTAACCAACTTTGCCCCTTCCTTAATAAGCAAATTTGGCGCCTCAGAAAGCTCGGAGGTAATTGGCACAGGTGGGGCAAAAACGTCTTTTCCCTGCGCGGCTGCGTAGCGGGCGGTTATTAGTGAGCCGGAATCGGCTGTCCCCTCAACCACTAGTACGCCGCGCGATAAGCCAGATATAAGCCGGTTGCGGGCAACGAATAAGCCTTTTAACACCGTCCTGCCGGGCGGAAATTCGGATATGACCAAACCGCCACCGCCAACGATCCGATCATATAAATTGGCGTTGGTGCGTGGATAAACCACATCGACCCCACAACCTAAAAAAGCGATGGTTTTTCCACTCTGTTCCAAAGCCGCCTCATGGGCACAAGCATCGACGCCAAGTGCCAACCCCGAAACAATAACACATCCGGCGGCGGAAAGCTGTGAAGAAAACATTCTGGCAACTTCGGTACCATAACTAGTTGGCCTTCTCGTGCCTACGATCCCGAAAAATATATCCTTCTTAAAATTGATAGTATTCGGATCACCTTTCACATACAGGCAAATCGGCGCATCACTTAGATTAAAAAATTCTTTTGGGTAAAGCGGATCGGCGCGGACAAGAGGTAATATATGATTACGACGAAGGCTCTCTAAAATTTTGTAAGTATCAAAGCTACTGCGGAATTTAACAAATCTGTCGGCTAGTGATTTTCCAAATAATTGCTGTATATCGCTAGTTGGGGCATTATATGCGGTTTCGACGTTACCGAATGTTCTTATAAGTAACGAAAAACGCATGGGTCCGATGCCAAGAAAATGAGAAAAGGCGACGTAATATGGAATATCTTTATTCATGATTCCACATTACAGCTCTTGCGGTATGTTAACAATGGACTATCCGCAACAAAAATTTCTCTAAACTACTTCAGAGGTGCTGAATCAGGCGAAATACCAAACGAATTCTGCATCATCGTGTCGGCACCCATTCTATATGGCATCGGATAATTCTGCTGCATACGGAATATAAATAGAACCATAATGAGAATAATGAAATAAAAAATCAGCCAGCCGATCGTGAGAACAAACGTTATTATTCCGGACCAGATCCCCTTTTTGACTCCAATATATATGCTGGGTAGAAACATAATCAAGGCATATATAGCACAGGAGATTACTGCCATTCCGAGCATTATTACCATTTCAAATTCATAAGTAACTATAACCCGCATCGCCGAGGTCAGAAATATAATAAGCAAGGTATAGGCAGCAGTTAAAAGCGATGAGAGAAAGCTCAGTCCGACAACCGGGCCAACAATAGATAAACTTAAGCTTCCTCCGACTTTAGGCAGCGATCCCTCGATAGTATTTCTATGCATTTTTCTTACGATTGCTCGAATGATGATGAACAAAACTATCAATAGTACTGCTGCTATTACTAAACCGATCGCAATCTCTTTGCTATAAAGTCCGATTCGGGAGGCGGCATAAACTCCTTCAACAGTATATGAATCCAATGGTTGCAGGTCGGTTGCAGATTTCACGATTGTTCCGTAACCTATTTGTTGAATAAAAGAATCCAGCTCGGCACTTCGCATTGGCGCATACATCGCCTCCTGTTTAACACCCATCATAGAAGAGGTAGCGTCGGCTACCTGATAATTTACATTGGACTGAGCACCCCTCAAAAATAAATCAGCATCGGTGCTCACGCCAATCTGAACATTCCTGATTCTATCCTCTACTTTAAGAGTTTCGAACTGAAATTTATACCCTCCAAACCAGTTGTGTTTGGCATATCCCCGCGCACGGTAATAAAGAGCTACAGACCCGGAAGCATTCGGCGGGATTGGCTTAGACAGATCAATTCTTATCGTATCCGTCTGTAAAGCGACGGTGGCCTTTTGATATGTGCTGCTACCCGACCAGTAGTCGAAGTGGTTTGGCTCCTGATATTCGGCGCAGTGAGGATTAACGATGGTGGCAGGGGTGTACATTACGTTATTGTCAGGCATTCTTCCAGGTATTGCCTGAGGCTGATCGAGAGGATAGATAGTTGGCAGCTTTGGAGGATAGGTTTCGTATCGAATGCAAATTCTATCTTTTATGATTTGATATGAAAAAACATCTTCCGGGACCACTTTAGGTACCCTAAGAAGCAAGGCAGACATCGTGGATTCCGAAGCATTCATAAATGCTATACGGGCACTCACAACAGCCTCACCGTTACCACGAAATGTGACCGTATATTTATGATCCTGTCCCAAAATTCCGGACACTGGTTGGGGCTGAGGAAAAAATTCGACTTTTTCCGCTGGGAATGATTCTACGGTTTGCGCCAATACTCGACTTACGTTAAATACAAAGACTGCCAGAATTATCAGGGTTAAAGAAAGGAATCTTTTTTTATTTGAATACATATATATAGATTGAATCATTTGTTAATAACTAAGTCAATGAGTTCAATTCTAATGATGTAGTCGGTTATGGTGTACATACGCCTGATGGATTACAGATTCCTATATACCCAACATAAGCATCGGCACAACGACACCCAATACCACCCCACCAACTGCCAATACGACCTTGCTTTTATTTAATGTGCTCGTATCAGGAGTGGGTTCTATTTTGCGCGACTTATAAGATTCCGGACTGATCACTTCCTCTATGATTGAATCTTCCGATCCGTCTGGCACAACATTACTCAATCTTACAAATATCTCTTTATCAACAACGTCGGTAACGGTTGTTACGTAGGTATTATATGGGTAAGCCTCTTTTCCGCTCAGCTTAGTATCCCATTTTTTACCATCAAAACTGATTAATAATTTAGTGAATCCCTTGTTAAACGGACTCCAGCTCATCGTAACTCTTTCTAATTTACTTCCAATCTTACTGCGTTCTGACTGTATTAATGAGTTGCTGCGCTCAAGTAAATTGCTGCTGCTATTTGTGATATTCGTTCTGACAGCGCACTTAAGGCAATCATAAGAAGATTTAGGGGCTAAATTCTCCCAGCAAAACGGATATCCTCCATTTTTACCAGTACATAAATACGGCTTGGATGCCGGACATTTGTCGCAGGTAGCCAAATAACCCTCAAGAGCAATTTCGGGTGTAGGTGTTAGCAAAGTGCAATCGATGGGATATGAATTATCAAAAAAGAACTTTTTTCCCGGATAAGTTTCGCATCTAAAGTTGCTTGACGAACATGTAAAGCCGTTTTTACATCCAGGACATGAGCCGCAATACGCAAACTCAACCGCATTCCCATCAGTGCAATGCTGCGTGCCATAACACCTCAAGTCGGCAGTGGTGGGCAACAAGGTCGGCGTTGGGATATCCAGTGGAGCGGAAGTTGGAGCAGGTAGCTCTCCGGCGCAAACAACCTGTGATGGCTTACCAGCCCGACCGCAGCTATTGATAGCTGTGACTCTATAACAAGCTTTTTCATCAATACCAACATAAGTACTATAATATTTCGCGGTATAACTACCTGCGATTGTTGACCATGTCTGTTGATTGTCCACCGACAATTCAACCTTAAAATGCACCGGAACTGCGGAAAAATCGACATAATCCCAGTAAGCTGTCGCCATACTTACGTTTGCTCCGGATCCATAAGGCTGCAGCACGCTTGTTATGGTCGGAGAATCGGGCTGCATACATGCTGACTCGGGTTTATAGTGCCACCATAAATCAACAAAACCTCCTGCTGGACACCTTATTGTTCTCGAATTTCCGGCTTCAATAGACCCATCCGTCTGATTATGACAATCTGTTTTATTCAAACAACTTGTCGAGGATATAAAATACCCCGCAGGCTGGCTCGATTGAACAATATAATCGCCATTTCCGGGAACTTCAAAAAAATAGGGGTTAGCCGAGGAAAAGTAGGAAACGGTCTTAGCAGAATTCTCCACTCCAATAGGAACCGACTCTACTGAAGGATCGCCGCCTGATGCATTCATCACTTGTTTGTATCCCTGAATCGTACATTTCGTGGATTCGGTGGAAGCATAAATAATGGTGCTGCCAGCATCCGAGTAGCCACACTGACCATCGGCATGAACCCATATAGCATAAGAATGACCAGGAAGAAAACTGTATGAAAAAGTATTTTTATTTAAATTGTCTACACAGACATCATTGCCAAACTGGGTCACGGAACAGTTATTTTTCCAGCTATCGGATGTATCATTGATTCTCAAATGGAATCTCGTAGCACCTGTAGGTACGGTCCAGGTTATATTGTAAGGAGTTCCGGGTGAAACGACCGAACCTTGAGGGTTGGTAAATTGCGGCGAACGATAATTACCGCAGACTGGCGGAGATGATGTTATGACAGGAGTTACATTAGTATTACCAAATGAAATATCGGTAAGCACCGGGAAATGATCAGAAAACGCCTCCGTTTCCTGACTTGAGTTCAATCTCCAAGTACTATCAACTTTAGAATTTAATATGGTCAAACCGGAATCTTTATGGACAATAATGTAGTCTATGGGCTGAGTACCTCCTTTTGTGCTCCGGGGACATTGTCTGCCCAAACAATTTATCGAATAGTTGTCGTTGAATCTGTCCAGACACGACCGGCGCTCCTCACATTGTCCGCTATTATTACATTCCTGCGGATAGTAACTCGAATCGTTCCTATCAATAGTCATGTTGTAATCTCCTAATATCAAATGTTTATTGTTGTTAAGCGAATTCAACGACGGAAAAAGCATGCTTCTGGTAGATGAACACGCATCAAACCTGTGTACAGCATGCCAATTGAAAACTACTAAGTCTCCATAACCCGTAATATCTATAATATATTTCTGGAGCCTATCTTCAGGCTGATCGTATGATTTAATTTTGTATCTTGAAAAAAGAGCAAGATCCGTTGTTGTACCATCGTGATAGCGATAATCCATCGGATATCCTAAGTTCGCAAGCTCAGCAGACAGTCGCGGATTATTTGTTTCATGGTCATTGCCTGCCTCCTGCATTCCAATAATATCTATATTGTTGTTTTTAATAAATTGCGCCAAATGCTTAATCTCATAATCATTACGACCTCCGTGAACGTTGAATGATACAACCTTAAAAGGTGCATTATTTTGAGTTGTGGGTATCGGTCCCTGAGTTGGTTGCTGCGTAGGTTGAATTGTTGGCTGTTGGGTTGGATTTACAACCGATGTTGGCGCAGGGGAATTGGATATTGATGGATCGTACAGTACGATTGTTTCTCTCGGCTGAAATGTGAGGTCGGCTCCTGAAACTGGGTTTATATTTCCCCTCTGCGATGTGACACTCACATACTGAGCCCAGGGGACAGATCCAATCAGCTTCATTGTGGTTGAGGAATCTGAAGCGTTGGTAAAGATAGCATAGTATCCACTTCCAATTTTGCCAACCACACCAACAATGGGCTTAGAATTCGAAAAGTTAGGCGCATTCCATGGATTACCGATTGGATTTTCCCAGTGATCCGTTTTAAATTTTCCCAGCGCCTTAGGCCAGACCAATCCGGGCTTACGCTTCAGAAAGTCGGCAAAATAATAAGCGATCTGTTTTTCTTCGGCATTCATTTGCGTAATGTCTTTGGAGATTGTATAACGAAACGGTGCGATGTCGGTTTTATTAATTCTGCTTGAAGCGATTGAAGAAACAATCGAAGACTCTATCACACCAGCCATATAGGCTGACCTCCAGGTCTCATCATTATTGGTAATCACCTCAGACAAAGATAATCGTGTTCCAGGCTTATAATTTGCAAAGATTTTTGTGCCGCCATCTATGTCTTCCCCTGCGTCAAATAATGTATCGAACATTACCTGAATATAATCGTAGTGTCTGGTCTGATCGGAACTTGTCTTCATACTGATGGCATCAAGATATGAAGGGTCAGTTTTTGAGACCACATCGGCAAACCCGCCGCGGTCGAAATTAGTAAAATTACGAGTATGTATTTTTAGCGAGGGAAACTGCTGCTTAAGTGATTGTATGAATCTGGAATCAAATGAAGTGAGCTCTACAACCGCTTCGTTTGAGAATGCAACATAATACGCTGTTATAAATGATTTCGCCGCATTATTATCGCCGAACATAAAATACCACTTGAAGCCGTTGGAGCTGAGTTTAGAAAAATTAGCCGATTGCAGTATCGATTGTGGCGGATTTTTTAATTTAAGGTAAACACCCCATGTAGAATAATTAGAAGTCAATTCATTGACGACTGCATCATCGAGCGAATTCGGAATGATGAAGCCAAATCCTTGATCAACTGTTCCATAAGGAAAATCAAACGCTTTTTGATCGGCCCACATGTCTACTTCGTTAACCTGCGCTTGGACAACAGGACGAAAACAGAAATAAAACAAAGATAAGATTACCAATAATGAACTGAGAATCACATATAGTGCCGAATACTTATTAATCCTCATGGTAACAATTTATATCATTGTCTGGATCATTACAATATGCTATTTTTTAGGAAGATAAATAACCGTAATATCATCTTGCCCATGAACTGAAACACGCTTCCTGAGAACTACCTCCTCCGACTCCCTCGCTACTCTAGCGTCCTCCTCTATTCTGGTAAACTCAGCGATCGCCTTCGCCTGACTCGCAGCGTCCTGCTGATTACCAATAACATGTCTCATAACCTCATCCAAAGATAAGCCCAGCTTATACGAAATATGACCTAATCTTTCTCCCACGGAGTCACTTGCCAATATGATATCCCACTCGCGTGGCAATAATAAGGATTTCGGCGCGCGGTTCACGATGTCGTCAAGGTCAGAATGTCCCCAACAATTACGCATCGCGACCCACCTTTTTCGCCTTTTTAAAGCGACCTCCTGCTTATGCAGATGTCGCTCCGCACGTGTAAAACGCGCATCTTGTTGATTGATGCCATCGGGCCATTTCCAGACACCTCCTGGAGGTTTGACCAAAATTGTCGGGTCACCTACATATAATCCGCTCCAATATGAATCCATGCCCTGCTCGACACCGCAAAGCACAGCTCCGACCGCTCCCGGAGAATCACCGAACTGTTCGAGTATTTCCTGATGAGTGACGCGATAAGACTCGATTAACGGATTAAGTACATTTTCACCATTAATGATGATTTCAGGTAATCTTCTGACGATATGTTCAGCCGCATGCTCACCTTTCTTACCATGCCCATCTATGACGCCGTAAATGGATTGAATCCCATAACGGTTCAGACTTAACTCCGGCACTATGAGTGATCTGTCCTGATTATGTGTACCTATTATGTTGTACACACCATATTCCGGTGACGGTTTTCTAAGCTGCTCTGCAAGCCAGCGCGCCCCTTCAACACCAGCTTCTAACATATATTAATCAAATGATAAACAGAGTCGTCTTTACTCTTATCAATACGGGATATATAATTTAATACTGTAATATTACTAAATTATATCAGATTAGAGCCTTATGAAAATCCTATCAATAAAATCGCTCGAGATACTTGACTCCCGCGGCAAACCAACCGTTCGTGCTTTTGTAACATTAGAAGATAAATCCGTACATGTTTCTTCGGTCCCATCAGGCGCCTCAACCGGATCACATGAGGCGGTAGAACTGCGTGACGGTGAGACATCGCGATATGGAGGATTGGGGGTGACTAAAGCGGTTGCCAATATTAATACAAAAATCGCAAACACTCTGAAAGGTATGGACGTTATTGATGTAAAAGCAATCGACCGGAAAATGCTTGAGCTGGATGGTACACCGAACAAAGCCAATTTCGGAGCGAATGCCATTCTTGCCGTATCACAAGCATGCGTACGCGCCGCCGCCCATGCAAAAAAAATGTCGCTTTGGAAATTTATCAACGAGTCTTATTTCAAAGACACGTCACCGGCATTTCCTCGACTTATGGTTAATGTCGTCAATGGAGGCAAACACGCCGGGTGGAACTTTGATATCCAGGAATTCATGATCGTGCCGACAAGCAATACCCCGAGCAAATCAGTCCGGGAAGCTGCGGAAATTTTCCATGCACTTGGCAAAAGATTGAAAAAAAACGGACTTTCCACTCTGGTGGGCGATGAGGGTGGCTATTCGCCTGTTCTTGCATCAAATGAAGATGTTATCGAAAACATAATCGCCGCTGCCGGAGAAATCGGCTATCACGATAAGGACGACTTCAATTTGGCGCTAGATGCCGCAGCTTCCGAATTCTTCAAGGACGGAAAATACCATTTCAAAAAAGTAGGAAAAGTATTGACTGGTGATGAACTTGTAGATTATTATGTAAAACTCCAGGAAAAATATTTCGTTCTATCCTTCGAGGATCCTTTTTTTGAAGACGACTGGGATCATTTCGCCAAATTCACAAAAAAAGTCAGTGATACTTCGATAATTGTCGGGGACGATCTTTTTACCACCGATTCGAAGAGAATCGAAAAAGGCATTGGTAAAAAAGCGGCAAACGCGGTACTTATAAAACTCAATCAGATCGGTTCGGTCTTGGAAACGGTCGACGCGATAAAAACAGCACGCCAAGCCGGCTGGAAAGTAATAATTTCCCACCGGTCCGGAGAAACGGAAGATTCTTTTATGGCTGATTTTGCTTATGGCTCCGGAGCCGATTTCATAAAAACCGGTTCCATGAGTCGCTCGGAGAGGCTTTGCAAATATAACCGATTACTTGAAATAGAAGCGGGGTTATAAATACCATTGTCATTCTCGACCGAAATCCCGATTATAAGGATTTCGCGTCGGGAATCTATTTAATAAGTTGTAAGATTTATGGATTCCCGCCTTCGCGGGAATGACATGAATTTTTCAAACCTATATGTGCTTTCTCCGTCCACTCAAAATAAAATCAATAAAAGATAAATCAGTTACGCTGGAAAATGGACTTGTTGCGTATTATGATAAATCGGTAGGCAAAATTTCCGTTGGCGATCCGGTGATCGTCTACGGCAACGTTATAATTCAAAAAGCAGACGAATATGAAGTACCCCCAAATGAATAAAGGAATTACCTTTGCATTTGCAACAGCAATAATTTCTGGACTTTCTATTTTTTATTCAAAAATTGCGGTGGCGACAATCCCTCCGTTAATCCTAACAACTTCAAGAAATACTTATGTAGCCGTCTTATTCGTGCTGTTTTTTCTTTTCACCGGAAAGATTTCCGAGATAAAAAAACTGAAAAAATCGGAAATATTTAAGCTTGCGCTTATCGGGGTTGTTGGCGGCTCAATACCCTTTTACCTTTTCTTTACCGGACTGAAGATTATCGGAGCACAGGAGGCAAATCTGATCCATAAATCATTATTCATGTGGGTGACGCTACTTGGATTTTTCTTTCTTCAGGAAAAACCAAATCTGAAATATATAGTTGGTTTCGTATTAGTTATCGTCGCCACATATTTTGTTTCCCCTTTCGAGCTCAACTGGCAGAATGGGTCGCTTATGGTACTTGCGGCCACATTGCTATGGTCGATTGAAAATATGATCGCCAAAAAAGTTTTGCCGACCGTCAGTTCTGAAATTGTCGGACTTGCCCGCATGGGAATTGGCTCGATTGTGCTACTTGGCCTAACATTCTCAACTGGAGCCGGCGGAAAATTATTAAGTCTTGATTCAACTGCCCTAACCGTGATTGCTGTCGGCGGAACTTTACTCTTTGGTTATGTTTACTGCTGGTATAAAGCACTTAAATTCGCGCCCGCCTCGCTTGTTACTTTGATCCTGACATTTTCCGTGGCTGTCGGAACGATCTTAAATGGAGCTTTTGCCGGGGTAAAAACCACAATGCCACAGATACAAACAGCCGCACTTATTGCAGTTGGCACTATAATTGCAAGCGGCATAAATCCAAAAAAACTATTAGCGCGGGAAAAGGCTAAAAATGGATAAAGAAGGTTTGCTTATGTGCGCCCGCTATAGCGCAGCGCCAAACTTTTTCGGCTACTGCGGCCCGAATAAAAGTGCAACACTAATTGATCATCTGACCGACAAAGCGGCTGATAATGAGGTGGGGAACATTCTCTCAGAATTTGAAACTTTGTTTCCTTATCTTGAATTGATCGCAAAAAAAAATCATCTCCTCAACCCTTATGATTCAAGAGTTGTAGAAGCTTACTGGCTTGGTAACGCTTTCCAGAAGCCGGTTTCCGAGCAAGAATATTCCGCCTTTCTTAAGGAAAGGCTATCAATAGATAAAAAAATCGCGACTGCCGAGTTTATGGATATTCGCGGAGCGGTGGATAAAGCACCCTTTTACCCGCACCATGCTTTCCATGTATTTAATATCTTCCGCCGCACCGGTCACAACAACTCCTTTCATACGATAAATACCATGGATGAGTGCCGTATCAGCTGGGGATCGGTTGAAAATATTTCTATAGTTAACGCAAAGACTATCCTTGAAGTGAAATACGAACCGCTGCAACATGAGAATGGTATTTTGAAATTTGGTAAACCAGCAAGCAAAATTCTAAGGACTGATTATAAGGACAAAGAATTTATAAAAAACTTAACATTAGGCAGCAATGTGAGTTTTCACTGGGGATTCGTTTGCGATAAAATATCGATTAATCAGATGTTAAATGCCAAGCACTTTACTCAGAAGGCAGTAGAATTCTATAATCAGCGTGACATCCATGACAAAATCTAATCTTATATATATTTTCGGCAATGCTCTTCTACCGGAAGACTCATTGCCGCTTCAACTTTTGCCCGATTTGAGAAAATCATTTCCTAATATAGAGTTTATCCACTCTGACCCCAACGAAGATTTTCCGCCCGAGGGTGAAAAAAATCCGGTAATAATCGATACTGTTGCCGGGATCAATGAGCCGATGATAATCGATGTTTCCGACCTTAAGAGCATCGAAAAAACACCAGTTTCACCTCACGACTATGATCTATTATTTCATCTGCTTCTCCTAAAAAAACTGAATAAAATTAACAACGCAGTTATTTACGGTCTTCCTCAAAGATACAAAAAAGATAATAACAACTACATTCTTGATTGGCTCAGTGCTAATTTGCAGTCTTTTAACTCCACTTAACTTTCAAGAAATGCGAGGCACATGACATGCACGGATCATAAGCACGGATTAGATTTTCACAATGATCGGGAATGGCATCGCGCTTTACTCCCTCCTCAAGAAGGCGTTCAACAAGTTCATACAAGCTTCTTTCGATAATAATAAGATTTTGACCGGTGGGCACGATGATATCAGCGAACTTAACTGTGCCGGTATCGTCAACTTCCAGTTTGTAATAAAGAGTGCCTCGTGGCGCCTCAATGACCCCAATCCCAACGCCTCCCTTACCGGCTGATTTTATCGGCGTCTCCGGCGTGATGGTCTGAAGCTTCTCTATCAAATCGATTGAAGCATCAATAGAATGTAATATCTCAATCGCCTGGGCAAGATTATTATGATATATATTTGAGCTTGGGAATAACTTAAGTTCCTCAGCCGCAGATATGCGGGTTAATGGGTGCAGGCCATCGTCATTGAGATTGATTCGTGCAAGTGCACCAACCATAAATTTTTTACCATCGAAGGTAAAGCCGCGCGCGTGTGAATAAGGAAGTACGACTCCGTCAAGATGCGGGCCTAAATCTTGCTCCCGAACCGTTAACCCGTCGGTTGTGTGCACGAGCCCTTCGAGGAAAGAAAAATCCGGTGAACAGAGCGCGGAAAACTCAGGCATATCGCGCATTCTTAATGAACCGTGATATTTGGCGAATACTTTTACGAGCTTAAGCACCTTAGGTCTGATATTTCTAAGCTCCGGAAGCAACGCTTTCAGAGCTTCGACCGTTGGCAATTTCAAAAACCCGCCAACAACGGGCATAGGAGCATGCACCGATCGCCCGCCGGTAACAATAGATAACTTATTACCAACCTCCTTCACAGCAAACGCATCATGCATAAATTCATGCTGCTCAGGGTCATTTTCATCAAAATCTAAAATCGATGGTTTACCAACAACGTCAGGCAAGGAAAAAATATAAAGATGCAGCGCATGATCTCTAATCATTAGGCCATAATTCAACAATTTCCTAAGCATCATTGTTTGCTCAGAAGGGGTAATACCAAGAGCCATTTCAACAGATTTGATACTAGCCAATAAGTGCGCATTTGAACAGGTACCGCAGATACGGGCCAAAAGGGACGGTGCAGCAACAGCCGGCTTGCCGCGTATCGCCTGTGTGTAGAACCTTTTCCATTCGGAAATTCCAAAAGTCAGATCTTCGATCCGGTTATTTTTTACTTTAATATCAAGTGTTGCCGATCCTTCCACTTTGGAGATTTCCGATAAATGAATATTAAAATCCAGATCAACTGTGTGCATTTAAGTATTGTTCCATAAGTTGTAAAAATGCCTTTTCATCCATGGGACAGCCCGGAACAGAAGCGTCAACTTTCACGACATCCGAAACCTTAAGCACTTTTTCCTTATAACGGAATCGCTGCAGGATGGGTGTAATCTCGTGAATTTTTTCCGGAGAAAAAAAGTTCCGCTGGTTGGAAGGCGAACCGTTGACGGCACAGGAGCCGATTGCTACTAAAGTCGTTGTCTTCTCACGAATCTTTTTCAGCTTCTCCTCTTGCCTGTCGGAGCTGATTGCGCCTTCTATAAAAGCTATGTCCATCGGCTTAAATTCGGTCGTATCGTCGCGGCGGAAAATACGCGCATGAATAAACTCTATTTTTTGCAGCCAGTCGAGGTGATTATTAAGTAGTTCGGTAAAAATAATTGTCGAATCTTCACAACATGTGAAACTGAACCAGCCGACCCTTATCTTTTGTGACATGTATATAATATATCACATTTTTATTTTACCTTATTATCGATGAGTTCTTCGCGGGTGTCGTCGATAAGATCGACCGTCAGTGCGACCCCTCCCGTTTCCGGACAGTAATATTTATATTGTTGATATTTTGGATCTACATGACTCCAATCGTATAATTTGACACAGGAGGTATAAGTCCCGGATGGAGTAACGACAGTTTCATCAACCGAAACCACTTCAGATACTGTCTCTATTTTATCGGGCACGTATGCCGTCCGATATGAATCGCCTGGTTTGGGCTCAGCTTTGATGATTATACCTGGCTGCGCTCCTTCTATCCCCGCTATCCAAGACTTTGACAATTTAACCTTTTTAGCAGCTTCATAAGTGTAGAAATTTTGGCCAAAAAGCCAGACGTCGCCCCGGCGATCCGACGCCAGCAAATATTCAGTTGCTGTTAGAGGCGCATCTTCCTTTTTTATAATCTTTTCAAGCATGACGACGCTTATACCCATGGGTTTTTGGCTGCTTGGCAGCAATTTGATTTCGGAACTTTCAAAAGTGGCTTTCTCCTGCTTTTCATATCGATATTTCAGATTATTTCTGAGAAGTAAATATTTATTCGCCTCGCCCTGTAAAAAATCACTTTGGTTAATCACTGGTTTATAGTCGGTGATTCCGGCCGAAGAAAAACGAAAAACAATTTTTGAGTATGTAGTTGCTAAAACAAAGACAAAAATCAGCGCAAGTAAAAATATCGCGAAAGTCCGTATTAATTTGTGATTTTTACTGACAAATGAAGCAATAGCATGCTTTTTATGCCTTCTTCTTGTCATAATACATTTATAATAAATCTCTTAAACTCAATCTAGTCGAACCATAAGTTATAATTATACTATGCGTAAACTCGCACTTATAATACTTGATGGCTGGGGCATAGGCGAAGAAAAACCGAATAATGCTATCCATATAGCCAAAACACCGTTTTTTGACCAGATATGGAGTCATTACCCACATACGCAACTGCAAGCAAGCGGACAATATGTAGGATTGCCCAAGGGACAGATTGGCGGATCGGAAGTCGGGCATCTGACAATCGGTGCCGGACGGGTGATGTATCAACAGCTGCCGCGAATCAATAATAGCATCGAGTCGGCCGAAGGCTCAAATGGCATTTTGAATATTCATAATTTTGCTAAATTTCTTGAGATCGCCAAACAAAAAACTACTCACCTCGTAGGGCTGATTTCTCCCGGCGGTGTACATAGTCACGAAGACCACCTAATAAAGCTCCTTGTAATTATGAAAAAATTTGGCTGTCACCCGCCAGTTATTCACTTTATAAGCGATGGCCGCGATACGTCGCCAACATCCGGTATAAAAAGCGCTCACCGGTTGGTAAAACATCTTAAAGAACTTGAGTTTGGGTCCATTGCAACATTAAGCGGACGCTTCTATGCTATGGATCGCGATCGTAATATGGATCGCACCGGCATGGCAGTAAATATAATTGCCGGAAATCGCATTGGTAAAACTCATTCCCGGCATAACTCCCTAAAAACATATGATTCTCTTATAAATTCATTTGAAGAAGCCTACGAATCCAAAACGACTGACGAATTTATACTTCCGGTCAAAATCGATCCTCATTACTCTGGAATCTCTTATGATGAAGCAATTTTTTTCTTCAATTTCAGAAGCGATCGGATGAAACAGCTGATTGTAGCTCTCCAGGAGAAAACATCACTCCCAAACGACCGGATTTTTACCATGACAAAATACGATAAATCTTATCAATACGAGGTTATATTTGAGAAAGAAACCGTTTCCGATACGATAGGTGAGGTATTAAGTAAATTAAATATGAAGCAGCTTAAAGCGGCCGAAACCGAGAAAGCACCGCACGTAACCTATTTTTTCAACGGCGGAGTGGAACAAATCTTTCATGGTGAAGTGCGCACTGTTGCTGAAAGTAATAAAGTGAGACATGATGAAATGCCGGAGATGAAAACGGTGGAAATACATAAAAATATTATCAGAGAAGTCCTGACCCATCACCCCGAGTTTATACTGGTAAACTTTGCGAACCCCGACATGGTAGGACACACCGGTAATTTCAATGCTGTTGTACATGGTGTGGAAAGCGTCGATCGCGAGTTGAAAAAATTATGTGATTTTCTTACCTCGCACAACTACATTTGCCTTATAACTGCCGATCACGGAAACGCCGATATTATGTACGATTTAGAAACCAAAGAACCACATACGGCACACACACTCAATCCGGTCCCCTTCATAATATACGATCCGGCAAGCAGAAGTAATCAACACCTTAAGCTTAAACAGCACCCTTCAAACGGTTTGAGTCTTATTGCCGGCACAGCGCTTGAGCTTATGGAAATCAAACACAAGCATGATCACTTCAGCAGTCTGATCTCGAAATAATACTGGATTAAGATGTTATTGACTTTTAATCTTCTTTTCACATAGAATGAGATATTCATGACATCGATATTACGGATTTCTAGAAAAAAAGGGAGTGTGGGCCTGATTCTTGTTGGTGCAACTGCCGCCATCTCACTTCTTTTAATGTTTAACGCAATCTTCTTGCCTTCGAACCGCAACACACCAATTGGAGCAAGAGCGGCCACCCTCACTACGCTATACCCGGTTGCAGATACGATGTTAAAAAAAGACAGCCCTAATAATAATTATGGATCTTCGGTGTCACTATCTTGTCAGGGTAATGACGAACGCGTCGCTTATTTCAAATTTGATCTGAGCAGCCTCTCAAATAATCGAATCATATCAGCCAAACTACAGCTGCAATTACTTAGCGATGGCGGCTCGGACGCGGATCAATATATCGAATACGTTAAGAGCTCCGATTGGCAGGAAAACTCCGTTACCTATAATACGGTATACAGCGGAACAAATAACGATCTCAAACCCTCTCAGGTAATCGCCACGCTCAACGGAGGTAATGCTTCCGAACTCCTCCAGATTCCCGTTACTCAAATAGTTGCTCAGCAAGCAGGAAGCTTTCTTACTCTTGCCTGCGTGCCAAAAGAATTAGCCGACAGCGACGACCTCAAATTCAATTCGAGAGAGGCCACTTCAGGCAGACCGGCATTAGTTATAGAATCGGAGCCGCTTCCGACACCTACGGCCACTCCTACCGGTTCATCGGGTGGATTCGGTGGAATCACTCTCGGACAAACAGTTTCCGGAATTATTTACGTAACACTTTATACCGATCAGAATTCGACCAACTACGTAAAGTTTTATATCGATAATACATTTATTAACGAAGAACATTCATATCCGTACAGTTTGGGCGGTGACACTAATGGTGTCGTTAACGGCTATGACACAAGACAGCTTACAAATGGCCAGCATATTTTGAAAGCGGAAATTTTTTACAAAGACGGCGCTTCAGAAATATATCAGGTCAATTTTAATGTAGTAAATAATCCGACAGCGACACCAACCTGTATTCCCCTGCCTTCATGCGCTTGGCCGGGAGCGAACCCTGCTTGCACAATCTCAGCTCCTCCCAATGGAGGTAGTTATTGTGCAGCGCCTAGTATCACCCCAACACCTACCTGTATCCCCAGACCAGCATGTGCATTGCCAGGCGCTAATCCGCAATGTGTTATAGATCCACCGCCAGGGGGCTGGATTTGTCCGATCAGTCCAACACCAACATGTATACCCCTTCCATCTTGTGCCTGGCCGGGAGCGAACCCTGTCTGCTCTATTGCAGCACCACCTAACGGAGGAAGTTATTGCGCCGCACCCACATTAACACCCACTCCCACATGTGCACCTAGACCTGCATGTTTAGATGCAGAACCGAGATGTTTAATGTCTGAACCTATGGGTGGTTGGTGTCCAGTTTCACCGACACCGACTCCAACTTACATATGTCCAATGCCCACTTTACCGTATTGTCCTAACGGCACGGCTATTCCCGGTCCGCTCACCAGTAATGGATGTCGTACGTACATTTGCACCACTCCAACGCCTACCTCATGCGCCGGTCTTGTTCCCCCCTCTAGCTTAATACCTGAGGGTGCAGTGCCTGCAGGGGAAACTAACTTTACCTGGTCGGGTCAATCGGCGGCGGTAAAATACGCACTTCGCATAGACGATTTGTCTGATGACTTTAATTTTACTTACGTAAATGGAAAATGCGTCGCCGCCAATTCCGGTGATATTTGCATCGATGATCTTTCTGTTTCAAACTATCCTTTTACCTTAAAGGCGGGACATACCTATCGCTGGTGGGTACATGCTATAAATTCCTGTAACAATTGGAGTTCGGCAGCCAGTGTACAGATAAACGTACAGCAACCGGCTCCCTCTACCAATCCAACTGGTTCAGTTAATCGTATAAACTGGAATACGCCTTGGGTTAAGCTGGAGGCGGACGGTTTTTATATATTCGTAAACAACAAATATTATTACGGTAGCGCGGCTTCACTTCAACTTCATTCCGATCCGGCCGACTCAGGTGATCCTGACTATACAACACTTGAGGCGAGCTGGAACGAAAACAATTACCCGATGAAAGTAAATTTTTACTTCAGAAAAGATATGAATAATTGGTGGACAGAAAAAATTGCTATTTCAGACGGGAATACTCCAGCCAACTGGATTTTCCTTGAAGATTTCGGACCATACATGAAAAATACTTTACATACTCCATTCAATTTCTCAGGAGATTTTCATCTCTCAAAACCAGGCACAATACTTTATTTCAAAAATCTCTCAGTGTTACCTTTCCTCCCTCAGATAATTACAATGCCGCCAACGATTTCTGTTCCTCCATGCGCTCTAAAGCCAAGAGGTGATGCAGATTGCGATGGCAAGATCGACATGATCGACTTCGAAATTTGGCGTCAAGAATTTAT
>CAYYYG010000023.1:0-18057 GCA_964476135.1 uncultured Gammaproteobacteria bacterium
ATTTCAATATAAATATATTGAAAATGAGTATTACAAATGAAGATATCAGGAATTCTTATAAGTATCTATAGTCTATAAGCCACGAGAATATAAAATTGATCTGTCCGTTAAGAATGTTTCCTAACATATACTTATCCCCTCGACAAGCTCGGGGAAAAAAGGATCGGTAAAATATTATCCGATGTTAAAACGGATAGCCTTTTAGTCCTTGCAGGCCTTTGACTGCTGAGATTTCGCCGGTAAGGCTATCAACATGCGAGATAAGGAACCGGATAATAAAACGCGCGATTGGCCATTCACCCATTTGGAATGCCGAGAGATCGACTTTTTTCGCGGAAAGATCGGCATCGCTGAGGCTTGCCAAAAAAGTATTTGACTGCTGATATACGGCTTGTGCGTATTCTTTAAACTTGACCATGTCGACCTGCACAGTTTTTGACCATTCGGCGAAGTTTTTTTCCCAGTCTTTATCCATGGCCGGGTGTGCGGCGCTTAAGCCGAGCTTGCTGCTCCAGCCGCTCTCAAGAAGCGGTTTGGTTTTTTGTGCCCAGGTGGTCAGCATGATATCTTCGGACACGATAACGTGAACGTAGGCTGCGGCAACGGGCAATGTTTTTCCGGATGGCTTCCAGTGAGCAACTTCTTCGGTCACATCTTTCATAGTGCCCTCAAGTGTTTCATGGGCGTCTTGTAATGATTGGCGGAGCATTTCGGCAAATATTTTTGACATAAATAGAATAACGGATAACTCAATTGATTATACATGTTTGTTTTCGGAAGTCGTGATTGATATTTATTCTATGATCTCAATGCCGTTTGCGGATGAGGGGAGGATAGTGTTGGTTTCAGCATAGAGGTTTCCGGTTAGAAGCACTTTCCGGCCTAAGAAAGGGGAGGGATCGATGGGCGATTTGGAGCTTATTATATACACGTCGCCATTTTCTTGGGCGAAGAGATAGCGGGATTGCGTAGACATGATTTTGCCAATCCGGCTTATGGTGACGGTGTTTGTTTCGGCGCGCGCCTGGGCAAGGCCGATGTATTTTCCCCAGTTGTAGAAATAGTTGGTAGTTGTGACTATGCCAAACGACATCGCAGTGATCGAGAGAGTTACTGCCAGGGGGAGTTTGAGTTTGAGATTAAGTTCGGTAATTTGTTTTTTACGGATCTCATCGAGCCAGCGCATGAGCCTTTTGAAAGGGTTGTCGATGCTGATGGAGACCAAGGGCGTGTCGGGTTTGAGGCTGGCACTTTCGGGCTTAAGGGGTGGTGTCGATATTTTAAGCGAGGCTGATGCTCCGCTTTGTTTCGGCTTATTTTTGCCGGCTGATGAGAACTGACCAAAACTATCGCGGGGAAGGACTGATGCGGTACGTTTACGTACGGCTGTTTTTTCGTCCATATTCTAGAAAAAAGGTTATGATCTCAGCATATGTATTTGAACGAAGATTGTCAATACTGTCCCACCGTACCGTACCGTACCATACCGTACCGTACGGTGTTTTAGGGCTCCAAAGCCGTATAAACCAACATTTTACAGAAATTTTTTTATGTCTAAAAAAAACCACTTCCGAGACACTTGTTTATACCTATTGCCAATCTATTTGCAATCGGCATAACCGTCCGATGCTCCGTTTGCATCAAAAAAGTTGTAAACTGAGCTACGGTCGGTATACAAGCAAATATAAAAGGATTCGGAAAGATTGATGATGCGATTTGTTTAATTAATCTGAGCCCAACATTGTGAATTCTTCCTGAGTAACTGGATCGATGATTGTTTTTGTTTCGCCCGCGGCAACTTCTACCACTTGTCCGGGCTTTCTGCTGTATGCCGCACCGCCCATCCCTTCTTCGTAACCGATAAATGTCATTTCTTCGCCCGGCAAACCATAATCTACAGAAATCGCTTCCCGTTTTTTTGGGTCGGTTGCAGTAAGATCAATGCGGAATCCGCGGCCTTCGACATGTAATGCCATGGACCCATTATATCATTTACCATCCACCCCGCCACACTAGGTATGCGTTTGATGTCAGCCACCATGCTTCGGTGCTTCTTGCCGTAAAGAACAAATATACAACGAGCATGATAGTTAATAGCATGAGCACTTTTTTCATAATTATCACCTCCTTTCAGTAATATTTTAAGAAGCCGAGAAATTAAAGTATGTGACTAATATTACGAATAATACTGATGCGGAGGTTTGCTCCGCATCAGTTTTTGCTCTGCGTAGATGAACTAACAGACTACTTATTTTATCCTACGGTGCTTCGATCGTCACCCTCAGCAAATTTGCGGGGCGATCGAGCTTGACTTTTCCGCCATCGGTGCGGGCGGCTTCAATTTCATCGATAATCTCCTGAAAGTTGTCAAAGGTGATACCGTCGAAATCATAATATTTCTCTTGTCCAATTGGAACGGATTTCGCGGCGTCAACTAACTCTTGTCTCGTCATTTTTGTATCTCCTTATACATATTTTTTACACAGAGCGGTTTATTATATCAGTTTATGCCGGTCACAGTCAAACTTGTTATCTGAGTGCACGGAGAATTTGGGGGATATAGGCAACAGTCATGACTGCCTGGGCAAAAAGGAATCCGGCTCCGAGGCCGTTGAGGCTATGGGTGTAATGCATTCCGGCGACTGTCGCAACCAGCATGAGTACTGCGCCTGCTGTGTTGTATATGAGTATGAGTCTTAGGCGTCCGCCGATATGGAAAAGGGTGCCGCCGATGTAGTTGATGATCATGAAGACGGTTGACACTGCTAATATCCGAAGAAGCGTAAGTCCTTCTGCGGAGTACGATTTTCCGAAAACCCGGAGGATAAGGCCGCTCGCAACAAGAGCGATGATTACCGAGGGCACAATGAGCGCATACATTATTTTTGCCGCTTTGAGCACCTGGCGCTTAACCATGGTCGTATCATAGGCGCTTTCGGCAAACAGGGAGCGGGTGACCGACTGGGGAATAACGAAAAGCAGATTGGCGATTGTGAAGGCCATATAATAGTAGGCGGCATGGGCAGGACCGAGAATATTAAGAACAAGAACCGGCAGGAGCATTGAGGGTATGCTTCCGATAAGCCCGGTCAGGTAGGTGGTCGCTGAGTATTTGAGAGTTTTATTGAGTACGGCGCGATCGATCATGGGGCGGAGAGTCAGATTATATACAGTTATAAGGAAAAATATCGTGAGGGTAAGCGCGGCCGCGATACCGCCCATCACCGACAGGAAGATTCCGAAGGCGCCGTAGGCGGTTAAAAAAAAGGGCAGTATTAATTTGGTTACACTGAAGACGGAGTTGTAAATAAGGATATATTTTGAATTGCGAAGGCCAATGAATATATTATCGGTAATACTGTTGACCGCATTGACGACCGAGGCGCCAAGAAACAGGAAGATTACGATATGGTTTTCCCTCAGAAAGTGCAGCTTCGGAGAAAAAAAATCGATACCTATAAGATAAAAAACGGCGAAAATGGCTGCCGTTACCGCAACAAGCGTGCAGACGGTATTGACGATTTTATTTTTTCCCTCAGAGGAGGGGAGGTCGCGGATGAGACTGTTGTTGAATCCTAATTGGCTGAGGGTGGAGATGAGGCCGACCACCGATATAAGGCTGGTCGCGATCCCGATTTCTTCGGGTTTGTAAAGCCGCGCAACCATAATCCAGAAAAAGAACCCAAGAACTGCCATTATGAGGGTACTGATCATGAGATACAGGGAGTTACGGGCGAGGGAATCGGAGTGAAGTCGGCGCACGAAATGGATAACCTTCATAGGTGTATATTATAATTCAGCATATGATCGAAGTCGAAAAAAAATTTCGGGTATCCGAGGAAAAAATTGCCGCACTCATAAAAGGAGCGGAATTTATTGGTGTAAAAAAATTCACCGATATCTGTTATGACGATGCCGTATTCAGTCTGACGACTTCGGACCGCTGGCTGAGAAGTCGCGACGGAGTATTTGAACTCAAGATCCGCTTCGATGCCAAAGACGGCTCGGGGATGGATCGCTATTATGAGCTTGAAGGCGAAGATCTCCGCCGTGAACTCAAGCTTGCCGGTGGTGATTTATCTAAGGCGATCGCGGCCGCCGGTTATTTTCCGTTTGCCGAATATACAACGACCAGGAAAAAATATCGCAAAGAGAGCTTCACGATCGATCTTGATGTTATGGATTTTGGTTATAACATCGGGGAGATCGAGCTTATGGTGCCGGAGGAGGAGGCGGCGGGCGCAACCACTCGAATTCTTCGTTTTATGGAAAAATACGGGCTTGAAACCAAAGGCGTGCGGGGAAAACTTATCGAATACATCTGCCGCTACCGGCCGGAACACCGCGCCGCGCTTAAAAAAGCCGGCTTTACTTCGGTGTAGGCAGTTTCTTCAATTTATTGTAAAACAATCTCCAGAAGAGAGCGAAATAGATGATAAATAGAATCATCCCGAGGTAGGTATGGAATAATTTTACCGTCAGCTCCGGGGAAATAAGCACCCCGAAAAGTACGAGTAGATACACCCTTAAAATATTTACACCGTATAGTCCGATAAGCGCAAGCGGCAGTGCAGTTAATATTTTACGGAGGTCAAAAACTTTCCGGTCGATTATTGCAAGAAGGATGTAAAGAGCACTGAAGAGAAAGATAGAGTCAACACCGGAGCAGGCTTGTTCGATTTTGACGGCAAACCCCTCGACAATTAGTGTCAGGGGAGGGACGATGCGCGCACTTTCGAATGATAATTTCAGCAGCGCATACACAGAATACATAACACCGGTGCTGAGAATCGGCCAAAATTTCCAGATATAAAAAATGGCGAAATAAAATACTGCCGAAATTCCGGCGCTGAGTGCTAGATATTTGCGGAACCGGTGGAAGAATTTAACAGAGTAGCTGTACCCGAATACACTTAAAAAAATAAGCGCCGGTATGGAGATTGCAACGAGATGGGTATTTATCGAAAGAGTAATGTTGGCGAAAAAATCGGGCTCGCGAAGGAGGCGTTTTGCCATGGGGAAAAATATTGTTGTTGCAATCTGTGACAGAAGAAAAAATACAAGATTGCGCATCCGCCATCGGGGGCCGCGGAATGTGGCCAGCTGTTTTTTTGCCATAATAAAAAACGCTATCGTGCCGAATATGATCACTTTGCCGAGATTTCCATAGATAAAAAAGTTGAAGCCGTAAAGGAGGCGCGTTTTTATTATCCAGGGGCCGATGATGCCTGTTGCCGTAATAAAAAGCAGTAAAAATATTACCGATCTGAAGATCAGGGGTTTATTGGACAGCATGCCGCTTTTTTTTGAGGTAAGCAAATATTCCGGCCGAGGCAGCTACAGCAAGCGTTCCGGTGCTAAAATCAAATTCCGGCACCGACACGGCCGACATTTTTACATTTATATTAATTTGTACCCGGTTCATATTTTTGGAATTGGAGCCCGCCTCGGAATCCTTGGATGCGGAAACCGTAACCAGGTCGTCTTTTTTGCAGTCGCCGGTGTTGTTGAACTGGACGTTATAGAATCCGAGCGAGTTGGTGGTTGCGTTGAGGATGTTTCCGTTGCAGGAAACGTTAACATTCGCCCCGGCAACTTTTTTGTTGGCGGAATCACGGACGACGCCGTGAACGGCTCTTCCTGGTGAGGCGGCGATTGTGACACGGGTGAATATTAAGAGTAGTAAAGTAAGGATGGCAACATTTGAGAAGACTTTCATATATTCAATGTACCACCGGTTTTTTTAAGTTGCAATAGGTAAAGGTTTATATCGTTTTTTTATCGGTCTGTTTCAATATATAGTATGCTGCTCCGGCAAGTATGGCCGTTGCCGAGGCTCCTAGATGCCCGTATTCCGGAACGTTTAATGGCGGAGAATAGGCCAGGGAAAGGTTGATGGTTACTGAGGCATCTTCCATTTTTTTCGTAACAGTGTCCGTGACCCCTTGTTTTTCTGCAGTAACGCCTACAACGCTGCCTTTCAGGCAATGGCTCAGTTTTTCAAACTGTGCCGAGTACGTACCGGCACTGTCGGTCTTGGTTTTGAGCGTGTTGCCTAGACAGTTTATGGTTATCGAACTACCTTCGATCGGTTGAGCAGCGTTGTTGGTCACGCTGCCGATTACGCGCCGGCCAGCTGCCGCGTAAGAACATTTTCCGGACATTAAAAAGATGAAACTGATTATTAATAAAGAAATCATGCGTTTATTAATCATTATTTGAGGATAATTTTCTTTAGGCATAAAGACAATGTAATATAAGCGACAAAAACGGTAATTTGGGTAGTTGTGGTATGCCGTATGTTAGAACATGGGTTTGAGTGCGAGAAGAGCGATGAATGTGAGCTTCATGGATAAATTGACAATGAACGTGAGAGATGTGCTTTTCGCACGGCTATAGCTGTATGAGATGATGAGGTTGACTAAAAGTATAAGAATCATTTGAGCATTATTACTAGACAAACTGAAGCCACCGGTGATCCAGGCGGCAAAAATGACAGCATTCCATTTCCCGATTGCGCCTTCCGCTTCCGATTGTATATTAGCTCTGAAAACGAATTCTTCGATAATGGCAGCAACGGGCGCAGTAATTATCAGCGCAAGTCGTGGCAGCACCCGAAAAGGATCGTCCATAGGAAGAAGAATCCAGGTTATGAGCCCCAGGAGTTCACCGGCAAGGAACGCTCCGGCGATCGTACTCATCCTGGCAGGAGGCGAAATTTTCGGTATGAAATTCGGCCAGGAACGGATACCAGAATATATAAGCACGGCAGCGCCCAAGATTCCGTAGAGCATAAGGGCGGCTGTTCCCGGATCTTCTATGGAAATAGTTACTGCCGCCATCTTGACGGCGATGATTATTGCCACACACGAGGCAATGGCGTTATAGGCGGGTCGTTTCAGCGAAAACAGGAAAAGCAGTATGACCGATGCGGCCGATGTTAAAATGCCGTAACTTGGATGAGTAAGAAGAAGCAGCTGGCAAGCAAAAAATATTTCGGCTATAAGAATATATACAATAACCGCTTTCAGTGAGGAAGTCATATTCTATCCGTTGGTGAACTGTACATAAACGGCATAACTGACGAGAAGTCCGAAGACACAGGCGACGGGGTAGAATATGCGGAGGGTTTTTTTACCGGCTTTTCCGGTACCGGCGAGTTCGATGATGACAAGGAGCGCTATGAGTATTAACGTATTAGTCAGTATCAGCATTTTATGGTCAGACTCCGGGAGGGGCGTAGGCGGTGTGATGAACATGTATATATTTTATACCATTTTGTCCTTGATTTCTGCAGTAAATATATCGTGTTCACCGCTTGCATATGGTTTTGCTGTAGATTCGATAGGATAATAGTAGCTAACTACCCGGAATCTGGGAAAGAGTACACTCATGTGATTGATGATGCGGGGGATGAACCGGGGGCTTACATAAATATAAACTGTAATTTTCGAATCTACGGCTACCAGTGATTTATATTTTGCCTTAAACATATCGCCGGTGACGATTTTAATGTTGCTTCTGTTAGGGTGGAAGATCCACTTCAGGTAAAGAAGTGCGGCGAGCACGGGATTAATCTCAACCGCTATAAATTCGGTATCCATTTCTTTTTTTAAGGCCTCATGGGCGGCGGCAAAAATAACCGTCCCGTCTCCGGCACCCATGTCGATAACAGTTTCGCCGTGGTCCATGTTCAACGCTTTAAGAATTAGGGGTAAATCTTTGGCGTTTGAGGGGAAATAAGGGATCGGCGAGAGGGTGGGCGAGGCGAAGATGACGATTATTACGAACAAGATTACGATTATAAAAATAAAAAACCACATGTATTTATGTTATCACAAAATTTTATGAGGGTATTAACAGGTGGAAGAAAGAAACTGTTACCTAAAATATATTTTTTTATTTGCTATTGAAGCGAACATGGTCCATCGAAGTTGGTGATTGTCTGATCCTGCAATATGCAGATTGTCGATGAAGCGGTAATTTTTTTTCCATTGACAAAAAATACCTTTTGTACTTTTGAAGGGTTGAATATTAGGTAACTGTCCACACCGCGATATTTAAAATTTATCAGATCATTTTGCCGGTTCAAGATTTCGACGGGTTCATTGAAAATTATCGCTCCGCTATAAGCTTCGGTTGAAGGTGTGTTGGTGGATATTGCTGCGTATTTTCCATCAAAATCACTAGGCACTGATGTGGGCGGCGTTCTGAGCTCGTAATTTATCTGAGGAGAAGATAGAAATATAATAGATGTGTCGTTTGATGGTGTGTCTATCAATAGTTTTTTGTTTAAAGAATCCCAGGAAAATGTTGCGGTTTTATTATGGAATAGTTGTGTATAGATGTGGCTCTTTTCTGACTTAAAATAATCTAAAAGCACAACAAAATTGTTTCCCTGATTTTTTGATGTCATAATAACTCTGTAGATATTTTTTAGACCCATTGTGTTTTCATTGCTGGCACTATCATAATTACCTATCATATTAACCTTAAACGCAGTATAGTTCTGTCGATCAATCATGGTTCCGCTTCCTTTAGTAGTCCAGTTTTGACCTTGTCCGTCTATTAGAATCGAATTATGTCCCAGTGTGCTTATGCCGTATTCTCTATATCCGACTGTGTTTTTAGGTCGACCAGGGTCGCAGATGAGGCAAGAACCGTTTGTAATATAGCTGATACCCCCAATATCGAAGTGTTGATGCGATGTGGATTTTAGCGGAGGTGTTTTTATGTATATAACAGATGCAGGGTCAATCGGATTTTTCAGCACCCCAAGACCCATCTCTTTGAAAAATTGAGGATTCCAATTGAGTGTGCCTGTATCATTCCCCGAGTTATTGTCATACCATAGAAGTAAATATGTTGCTGTATTAAAACGATCAGAGAATTTTTTTATGGCTTCTACGATTTGTCCATCGGTACTATTCTTTTTAAGATCATAAAATAGAAAAGTAGAAAAATCCGAAAGATGTATTTTGACACTGTCATTTATATTCGGTGTAAATCCTGTATTATCCAAGGAAGAAACGATAAGGTTTGACGTATTCTGAATATATTGGTTAATTTGCGGAACAGCTGCGATCGATAAATTATTCAATTCCAGTGCATTTATTGCTTCTATAATGTAGTCGAAAGCAGATAGATAGACAAAATCTTCATATGTTCCTCCTTCCAATGGAACAAGATTGTTCATCGTGTAATTTATATTTGTATTGATCGTTTGAAGAAGTTGATCGAGTTGTCCAGGTAATTTATCATGTATTGCTGCAGTCGCAATTCCAAGGCTGCCTGTCATAAAAAATAACGGATTAGGACTTTTTTCATACCTTTCAGGACTGCATCTGAAATCAGGCGGAGGGCAGAGTTTTTGATAGATCGGATTAATTCCTTTTTCAATTAGCGCTTTTTCTATTTGATCACGTTCATCAGGCGAAATGGTATTATAAGTAAGGTCGTACATAAGTGCTGTGGCGCGTGTTAAATAGGCCGTATCTAAATTAGCAAGCGAAGCTCGATCTTGAGGATCGTGCCAAACATTCCAAGCTCTTATCATTTGCATGTCGTTGCGTACAGCAATAAAATATTTAGTCTGTTCAGTTTCGCTATTTGCTGTCAATATGTGCGCAAGCGAAAGAATTTCGACCCTTCGCATCAATGCTCGGACTAAATTTGTCCATACCGGGAAGTAGCACTCGGATGCCACAGGCGAAGTTGGTGGTGATGAATTGAGATTGTAATTATAGGTCCGCGTTCCGCCTTGTTCGCAATAGAACGTAACAGAATAGCTGAACGGTTTTTTTTCGTAATTATCTGCGGCAGCAATAATATTTTTTAATATATCTGCGTACGAAACTCCCAGTTTATTTTTTTCTTTAGACAATGCCCGCGATTTGATAACAGACAACTCGTTTTTAGAAAATAGAATTCGTGGATGTTCTATGGTCATTGTTTCTATCTCCATCGCCTGTGTTCGAATGCTTTGCTGCTTTTTTTGCGAAACACGTGATGTATATAATACGAGCAGAACAGATGCGAACAGAATAATCGCCGTAACTGAGATGATTAGACTATTTTTAGTGAATAACAATCGAAAAATTTTTGGCTTTGGGGTAAAGGAGGAGTCAGATTTGATACGATTCATTATTTATAATAATCACATATTAGAGCTTTTTTGTCAATTCAGATTGAAATGACAGCAGGAAGTATGATCGGATAGTTGTTGAGAAAACATAAGAAGATCCACAAACTCCTCAAGATTGTTATAAAGTAATTTCTAAATTTGAAATTATGGTTTTTTTCGACGAGCTTGTCGAGGCGTTATTGTATACTAATATATATGCAAATAATTCTTGATGTTCTTGTCAAAGCAGTTGCCGTTTTTATCGCCCAGTACTTTTTACCCGGTGTTAGTGTTGACGCATTTCTAACCGCGGTGATCGTAGCTATAGTTCTTGGCATAGTAAATATCATCGTAAAACCGGTCATTCATCTTATTACCCTACCATTAACAATAATTACCTTCGGACTTTTTTCATTCGTCATAAACGCGTTGATGATTCTTCTTGTTGACTATTTTGTGGATGGTTTCCAGGTTAACGGATTCTTTACGGCGCTTATTTTCAGCTTGGTACTTTCGATTGTTTCCTCGATATTAAATATGCTCGTCAAATCAGATGAATAACGATCAGATTAGCTGTCCGCATTGCCATAAACCGATTCCGTTAACCCAGGCCATATCCCATCAGGCGCAGGAGCTTATGAAAAGAAGCGTCGAGGAGGAGCGGGCGAAGATGGTGGCTTTTTTCAAGAAAAGACTCGATGAGGAGAAGAAAAAATTTTCGGACGAATCGGAGAAGGAGCGTTTGGAGTTTGAGAAATCGGCCGAAGAAAAAATCCGGCGCCGCATGGAGCTGCAGATGAAAAATGCCACGGTCGAAAAGGAAGAGGTGGAAAAACAGAATAGGGAGCTTCAGGAAAAATTATTAAGCGAATCACGGGAAAAGCGGAAAATGATGAATGAGCGCGAGATGGAAAAGATAGAGTTTGAAAAGAAGCTGGCATCGGAGCAGGAAAAAATAAGAACCGAACTGCATAAGCAGGCAGACGACGAATATCGCCTGAAACTTCTCGAAAAAGACCAGAAACTGGACGCTGTTTTGAAGATGAATGAAGACCTGAAGCGCAAACTCGAGCAGGGCTCGCAGCAGACTCAAGGTGAGGTGCTGGAGCTAGAACTAGAGCAGGCTCTCCGGCATGAGTTTCCGGCTGATGAAATATTGCCGGTGCCCAAAGGCGTGCGCGGTGCCGATCTGATGCAGGTTGTGAAGAATTATTCCGGTCGTCCATGCGGAATTATTATCTGGGAAACTAAAAGGACGAAAGCGTGGAGCGGTGAATGGATACAGAAATTGAAAGACGATCAGCGCCAGGTAAAAGCTGATGTTGCGGTTATTGTGTCGCGGGTTTTACCTCAAGGAGTAAAGGTGTTTGGTCATTCCGACGGCGTCTGGGTCTGTGAATACGGATGCGTAATGGGGCTTGCAATCGCCCTTCGGATGCGCCTTCTTGAAGTCGCAGCAATAAAAGCATCCTCTGTCGGTAAAAACGAAAAGATGGAAGTTCTGTATAACTACCTTTCCGGCACGGAATTTCGGCAGAGGGTGGAGGCGATTGTCGAGGCATTTCGGGCGATGCAGGATGACATTAAAAAGGAGCGTACCTGGTTTATGGCCAAATGGGCGAGACAGGAGAAAAATATCGCCAAAGTGGTCGATAATACATTCGGAATGCAGGGGGATCTCCAGAGCATAATGGGAAAGGCACTTCCAGCGGTTGAAGGGGTAGAACTACCGGTATTTTCGGAGAAAGATGAGGAGCGGCTGCTAAAATAATCTTCAGTTATTTAAATGGCGGAGGGGTCGGGGTGGGCATGCCTGGAGTAATTTCGGCGTATATTCTCGATGCCCAAGGACACCAGGTGGTTATGTCTGGGTGCGATTCTATTCCAGGAATTGAGGCATCACAGTATTCAGGTGCTACCTGGAAAAATCCGCCAACAATCAGATGAAAGCTCCATCCCGGATTATATGAAACTCGTTCGCGTACAACCGTTCCTTGAACGTGAGGAGTATTGCTAGTTCGCGCAACAATTTCCCGAGCCTGACGGATCTTTATCGGGTCGGTCAATTTGATAGTCACAACTCCTTGTGAAGGTGGTGTATCAAAAACAAAATATGCAGCAATAGCAGGGGTGGCGGTCGGGCTTGGAATTGGCGTTATTCTGCAGCCACAGGTTTGTAGGCAGTTACTGTAATCTGACGAATTAATTTTTTTATCGCGATTCGTATCCCAGCGATTGATACAGTAGGATGCGTATTTAATATCGGTGCGGCAATGTAAAAAATTTTCTTTATCGATAGATTCCTGGGTACATTGATTGCCCGACGCATCACATTGAAAGCGACAGTCTATTGGTCCGGTCGGAATCCCTGGTGGCTGGATATCTGCGGCGTAGGATCGGACATTTCGTGGTGCCTGGTTTATTTGAGTTGCTAGGTTTATGACGCTTATAATACCAAATACGCTTAAAACGATTAGAGCTAAAGGTATGGGATGAGGAGTAAATGATTTATTTCTGAAGCTCATAATTTTACTTTAGATGAGTGCGGGTAATTTTTCAATCAGCAATCCAAAAAAAACAGCGGAGGATTAGTCCGCTGTTGATTTATATTCAGAATAGCTTATTTTTTTGGGATTACGAACGGGATGATTTGCTGTTTATATTCTTGGAGTTTGGCATCGCGGTTTGAAACAATAATACTAATCAGGTTTTGGGCCGTAACTTCCTGCGTATACCGTTTTACCTTTACATCGATAAATCCGTATGCCCGGTCGCCCTGCGTATTGAATGGTGCCAATGTGTCGTTTGATCCATTTACAAAATTACAGCGCCCGTACGGGTCTTCCTGGTATATAAGACATCCGTTATACTGTAGAAACTCTGCATTCTTGCTAAGAGGAGCTTCAAGGTAGGTGTTTATAACTTCCGGCTTGAGAATTGATGAGTACCATGTTCCACCAGTCATCAGATTATTGATTTCGATCCTTACCGGGACATTGCTTTCGTTAAGCACATTAAATCCCAATCTCACCATCACGTAATTATCAGGATCTGCTTCATATGGCATTACCCCTTCAAGATAATGGACAAGTTGCGCTTTGACGATCGGAGTAACGGGTGGGGTTGGCGCTAGCTTACTAGCAAATCTCATACTGGCGGTTTCGCCGGCAGCATCCATATACACCTCAGTGCAGGGTTGGTTATACAACGGGTGTTTACTTGAAGGAGAAGTGGGAAGCCATCCGTATGGAAGGGTTTCACACATGATATAGGTATCGGGCTTATAGATAATTCTTCCTGAAGATGTTGCGCCATTGGCATTGGTCGTGAGTGTTTTTAGGAGATTACCAGTTGATTTTTGATATAGAGAAATGGTCCGTCCTGCATTGCGAGGTTCGTTTTTGTTGAGTATGCCATTTCCATTAATATCATTAAATGAAAGCGCACTGATTGACGATTTGAGGGAAACCTTGAACTCGCATCCGGTATGCATTCCTTCGGCGACTTGAAATCCTACAGTTTTACTATAGTAATTATTTTTATCTGGAGCCTCGGTAATGATGATTCCTTCACCGCATACTACATTTTGTATATACCAAGACGAAGCGGGTGCGATTTCGAGTTTTAGCGAGTAATTGGTCAAAGGTTGTACCTGAATAATCTTGGTGCTATAGTACAAATCTCCATCGTCATATGAACCGGTGTCATCAAGAAGGAAGCTTCTTTTTGATAGGTTTGCTGATGGATAAAAGCGGAAATTCGTATCACGATCAGGTTCTACATTAAGATTTACTTCAAAAAATGTTTCGATTATTTCAGGTGGCTCGGTTGGGGTTGGAGTAATTGTAGACGGAACCGGTGTCCCTGTTGGTATTTCTGTTGGGGATGGAGTAACCGGACTGGTCACTGGCGAAGTAAGTGGTGCGTTTGTTTCATTAGCAACACTCATTCTTAAATTATGAGTCGTTCCAATAATTGATATTACAACGACTACTATCCCCGTCAGGATGCGAAGACTTTTTTTGATATACACAGACTGCGATAAGATTTTATTCATATTATATAAAATAGTAATTATAAGGAATATTATACACAATTTATATGTAATATTCAATACTATAGGACTTTTCTTGCAGCACATTACTGTCAACTTGTAATGTCTCGCCAACTTTCGCATAATTAGCCTATCTATGTCCGACGATTTAGGAGAATCTTCGCGATCACCTGCCGATTTATCGGCCATACAAAGAAGACTCGAATCGCATTTCGTACGTGCCGATGCTGCAAAAGCTGTCGACATTGTTAAGAGCGATCGGTTTCATTTTGACGACGAATATTCCAATCAAGATGCGGCAACAATTGATGTTTTACATCCGGTAGTTTTAGATACGCGAATGCAAAAAGGTATGGATTTTACGCCAACCATACAGCGGCATATCGATTACTACGCCCGCACCCGCCAATTGGAAACCGATACCGATCGGGTGCGCATACTTCAGCAGGAAGTCGATAAAATGACCGCCGGTACAGATATTAAGGCGCGCGTTATTATCATGAATAAAGGGGTCGGGCAGGATGCATTTGTTTTACCCGATGGCAGCATCTTCATTTCTCAATCGCTTATTAATATCCTCTCGCTGGATGAGGTCGCAGGCGTTCTCGCCCACGAAGTCAATCATATAATCGAAAAGACATTCATGAAAAAAGTACAGGCAGAAAGTGAAGTGCAAGATATGGCGGTCGGATACATTCATGAAGTTGTGTCCGATGTGAAGTCACCGGCGCTCCTTGAAAAAGCAAACCGGAATTCATATGCCTTATCGACGGCGATAAAAAAAATTTCCGAAAACGACCGGGACGAAATTCACCAGACCGGCCTTATGCGTGCTTCCCAGATTGTGGTCGCCCACGCGGCGGTCGATTACGCAACAAGCGACAAAGAGCTTGAACCGCTTCCTGAAATACTAAAAGGCGAGGCGGCTCCGACCAACATTGAGATGTTTAGGAGTTTGCTTTCTGAAAATGATACGGGAGGAATTGCCGAGGCGATCGCCAAGCTTCATCCTAAAGATTTGTTTAAGGTTTATGAGGAGCGTCGGAAATGGGGGATTAATAGGCAGGCAGATGAGGCCGTATCAAAAGCGTGCAATGAACTGGTCTATCAGCGGGTGCTTGCTAAATCTATGCTTTCCGACTATCCCAATGCCACCGCCTCATTATTTCTCCTTGCCGCTCATAATACCGAGCTGCCTATCGGCGATATTTTTATAGACGACCCAAACGGTATACGAAGTATCGCGACCGTTGCTGCTGACTATGTGGAAAAAGGAGCTTTTGGCGCTGTTTACAAAGAAATATTCGGAGTCGAGCCTTCGGCCAAAATTGCCAACCCTGAACATTTTTTCCAGTCGCTCGTGAGACACATTTGTACTCCTGAACAATACTCGAAACTCGAGGGAGTTCCGGTCACGGAAGATACGATCGTCGATATCATTCAGGCTTATGATAAAAGAGCACCCGGTAAATATCACGATCAGCTGGTACAGCTGATGTTTGGGTATGCCGATAAAAGTTACCTTACCATGCGTAAGCTCGATATCGAGGCAGCGAACCGTTTTTTTAAGCGCGTTCTTGCTCTGGGTGTTTTTACTAACGAAGACTATGTGAAGGCATTGGACAGACGGGAATATTCTTCGGCTGTTCAGATAGGAAACGAGATCGTGCTTACCAACTGGTCAGGAGCCAATAAAAGTTATCCTTCCGAGTTCAGAGAACCAGCCGAAGCGGCGGTTGGGGAGGGTGAATTTGCCGAAATCGATACATTATTTGACGATTTGGAGTCTCTTTTTATTCCCGAAGATCAGGAGCAGAAGTTTATAGATTATCTCAAAAAACTGCGGGATCGTTTCACGAAACAAGAAGTTCCCGATTCCGTCAGGGCGGCCTATTTGAATCATATTGCCGATCGTATCAATTCGATGAATTTTCGGCCTGCTGCAGTTGATATGCTGCTGTCTCTTGGTAAAAAGGATCGGATCGTACGATGGGGTGAGCAGACAGAGGATATGGCGCGTGATAATGCCGCGATTGTTCGGTATTTTATGAAACAGACGGCGGCGTTTATGTTATTTAGCGAAGATAAAGCAGAGTACTATGATTTTACGAAACGCACTATGGAGGCGACTGGTTTCGATCCGGTAGACCTCACGGATGCTCAGCTTCTCAATCTTTCCATGAATCTGCTGAAGACAAATAACTATTCCCGAAATATCAATGGCATGATGTATGGTTACGATCTTCGGCTGAAAACTACAGAACTCGATAAGAAAGTAAAAATCAACAACCCCGATCAGCTTTCGCAGATGCCTTTTATTCAGGAGATTTTAAGGCGTCGGGATGATTTGGACATCGACAATCTTGAAGATTTACTTGCATATACTGTCAGATATTTAGCTCCTCTTACGGACACGGTAAGCTATCCGATGAATGAGGATCTTTTTTCCGATAACCCTTACAGCCTTATTGCCGGACGGAATATCAGGCCGTGTTTTGAAAAGATTATTGCGGAGGGGATTAAGCCCGAAGAGTTTGGCACCCTGTACGATTTCGTAAGTAAAACGAAGCTCCAAGGAGAGACGGGGCGGCGGATCCTCCGAGAAGCCAATATACGGTATCTCGAATCGGCAGCGACTATCGAGGAAAAAACTGATTTTATCGTTAACAACTTTGACTCAATCGGTTTTGAGGGGATGAAAATAGTCGCCGAACAGATAAATGACCTCCAAACATACCGCACATTCCGCGAGCGGGTCGGAGACAGAATGCATGAGTATATGGGCGGCACTGATCTAGTTCAGGGAGTCGCTGTTCTTGACAATGTCTCTTCATTTTTGAACGAAAATTTCGAGCTGCTTCTTAAAACCAGTCTTGCCGATGATGCCACCAAAGCAGAAATGAGCACTCTCCTTGCTCAAAAGTGGAGCGCTATGTTTTTGATGGGAAGCTCGAGTCTTGGTATCAGTTATGATCAGGCGACCGAAAAAGTCAATGTTAACAAAATCGGTAGGGAAATTTTTTCAACCGTCCAGGATGTAGTTGATGGCCTAACTCACATGCCGGAGTCGCAACGTTTCCTTATCGTGCAGAAAATGCTGACAGACAAAAATGGGGCGCTCACGTCGCTTGAAAACAGGCGGAGGCTCGCGGATTTTGTTATTCAGTCGGTAAATTTGCCGGATGGGTTTATTTCCTCATCGCTTCGCGCCGCCTGTGAAACAGCCGAAGGGGAAACGTTTTCTCTTCTCATATCGCGCATGATGGGTCCGCTGCTATTTCGTGCTTTTGATCTCGATCGGATTGATACAGCATCGCTTATGGATGTGCGCCAGTACGGGAATCTGCCCGATGGTCCCAAACTTTCCGATTTTATTACCGAATCGTCACTGCAACACCTTATCAAGTCCGCCTCCCGCGATGTAGTCCGGTTTGGGCAGGACTATAAAGACAGTCATTCGCCTCTTGCGGAGCTTGCCGACGAAAGTGAATCTCAATATCGAACCGTTCAGGCGTCGCTCAATAATCTACTCGATGAGCAGGATTCACCGGCAGCAAACGAAGCGGTCCCTCTGCAAGATGCAGCGATGGAGTCGGTCATAAAAGCGGTCGAGTCTTCGGGCGCGCTTGGCGTGCGCGGTATTCAGCTGTTTCGGCATCTCCGCCGCACCGATCCGGAGCTTGACGCGAGGCTTGCTCGCTGTTTCGATTCCAACGCCGGGCTTGAAAAACTCCGTTTCTGGGAAAACATTCTTGTGCATATGGACCGTGATCCGCATTTTGCCGATTTCATGGAAACGAATAACGTCACAATCGATGAGCGCCGGCCATTGGGAGGCGGAAGTTTATATACCACATACGCAGCAACTATGGTAGAAAAC
>CAYYYG010000024.1:0-18014 GCA_964476135.1 uncultured Gammaproteobacteria bacterium
CGCGGCGATTGCTGCCTATGGTGCGTTTCTTAACGGTTTTCAAACTTTAATTATCGCTCCGACTGATATTATAGCCGAACAGCACTACCGAACTATAGAAAATTTATTTAAGAAATACCCGGTAAAGGCCGCTCTGCAGACGGGGGCGACAAAAATGCTAAAAACAGATACCGATTTTGACATAATAATAGGCACCCAAGCAATCCTGACCAAATCGGTCACGCTAAAAAAAGTCGGATTGGTCGTGATTGACGAGCAGCATCGGTTCGGTGTTGCACAAAGGGCTACCCTTAAAGATAAAGGAATAAATCCGCATCTTTTGACTATGACAGCAACACCTATCCCGCGGACAGTTTCGCTCACTCTATATGGAGAGCTCGACTTGTCAGTCATAAACGAGATGCCGAAAGGTCGACTACCTATAAAAACATATCTGGTTTCCCAAAACAAGCGTGACGACGCGTATATCTGGATAAAAAAACAGATCAAAGCAACGGGAAGTCAGGTTTTTATTATTTGCCCCCTTATTGAAGAGTCCGATAAAGAAACGATGAAATCCGTCAGGGCGGCTTCGGCAGAATACAAAAGACTATCTGATTCGGTATTTCCGGAACTAAAGCTCGTACTGCTCCATGGCCGTATGAAACCGAAAGAAAAGGAGGCTGTCATGAACGACTTCAAAAACAAAAAATATGACATTCTCGTATCTACCAGCGTCGTTGAAGTTGGAATCGATATTCCGAACGCTTCAATCATGATGATAGAAGGCTCCGAGAGATATGGATTAGCACAGCTGCATCAACTTAGAGGTCGAGTTGGCCGTGGAGATAAACAGTCGTACTGTTTGGTATTCAGCGATGCCAGAGAACCCTCAAGCATTCAAAGACTCAAATTTTTCGCCTCAACAAACAGTGGCATGAAACTTGCCGAATATGATCTTAAATTAAGAGGTCCGGGAACGATCTACGGTACCCAGCAATCAGGATACCTCGATCTGAAAATGGCCGATTTTTCCGATACCGAGTTTATAAAACAGGTCAAAAACGCCGTTAATTATTTTCTTTCACATCATTCTGAAACTGATCTTAAAAATATGAAAAAAAAGATCGAGAAATTCCGTGCCGACCAGATCGCTCGAGACTGAAATAAGAGGATTTTCACTTGTTTTTGAAGACTAAGTTTGATATTATACGATATATCTTATGACACCACTACCAAAACGCAAACATTCAACAAGAAGAAAAGGGAAACGTTTGGCTGCAAAAAACGATAAACTGATCTCAATCGTCAAGTGCGAAAATTGCGGAAAAACCAAACTTCCCCACAGAATCTGTAAATATTGCGGGAAGAGTTAACAATAGGTTTCCGGTATGGACCCAAGGCATCATAAACGAATAATTATAGTACAGAATCTTTTTTCACACACCTTCACCAAAGATCAAGCCAACTTCATGAATGCCGCCGACGAAAAAACTTTGAAAGTAATCGAAAATGAAGCAAAAATCGATGAATTGATAGCCAAATACGCGCCCAAGTTTCCGCTCGATCGGATCGCCAAAGTCGATCTTTCGATTTTGCGTCTTGCCGTATATGAACTAATCATCGAAAAAACTGAGCCTACTAAAGTTATTATCAATGAGGCGGTTGAGCTGGCAAAACAATTCGGAGGCGAAAAATCTTATGCCTTCGTTAATGCCGTTCTTGGAATGGTCGTCAAGCAGACCGCAGATGAGGAAAAAAAACAAGCATGAAATTTACTCCATTGGAAAATGAGATAGGAATCATTTTCCATGATAAAAAACTTCTGGAAAACGTATTTATCCATCGCTCATATCTTAACGAGCACCGGACTTTCGAGTTACCCTCAAACGAAAAACTAGAATTTCTGGGTGATAGTGTGCTGTCACTTATTACTTCAATGTATTTATACCGTCACTTTTCCGAACTTAAAGAAGGTGATTATACCGATATCAAGGCCGCGATCGTACGCACAGAAAGCCTTGGAATAGTCGGTAAAAAGCTCAGTCTCGGTAAATACCTATATCTTTCCAAAGGCGAAGAGCAAGGCGAGGGGCGTGAAAATATTAATCTGCTCGCCGATTGCTTTGAAGCCCTTGTCGGCGCGATATTTATCGATCAGGGTTTCGACAGTGCTTATGATTTCGTGCTAAAATTCTTATTCGAAAAAAAACTGGAAAAAATTGTTAAGGAAAAACTCTATTTGTCGCCAAAAAGCCGTCTTCAGGAGAATGTACAATCTAGACATAAGATCTTACCCACGTATACTCTTATCGAAGAATCCGGTCCGGAACATAAGAAAACCTTTCGCGTATCGGTGTCGGTACTTGAAGATGTTTTAGCAACCGGTGAGGGCACGTCTAAAAAAATGGCTGAAGAAAACGCCGCAAAAAAAGCACTGGAAAATATGCATTAAAACATATATAATTGTTGACTATGGCAGTAACCATCAGACTAACCAGATTTGGTAAAAAACAAAAACCTTATTACAGAATCGTCGTACTTGATAAAAGAAAAAAAAGAGACGGCTCTTATATAGAACAGATCGGATCTTATGATCCTAATTTGAAGGAAAAACAGATAAATATCACCGAAGAAAGATTTGAATACTGGAAAAGCCGTGGCGCTCAAATATCGGAGGGGATAAGAAAACTTCTTATCTTTAGAAAAAAATCTGCCTGATTAAAATGGATTTTTTTTAGTTTCGTAATCAGTATCCGTTATATCCTCATCCGATGGTTTAATATTAATCGTGATTTTACTCTGAATATCTTGAACAAGATTGATGTCTTTCTCTGAGATCGGCTTAACGGTTTGGACAAGTCCCGGTAATGCTTTGTGGTAAAAATTTAATGAGAGCCTGGTACGGCCTTCGTTCGATTCGCTGAGTTCGATCTTTTCATTAGTAATCAACCTGTTACCTTTAAACTGGTAATCGCGCAAAAAATTAAGGAATGAATCTATGTCGCCCGATCCCTCGACTGCCAATGACATCCGGTCATCTTTACTTTCTTCAAGTGAAATTTCGTAGCGAACAATCGTAAAACCGGTATCCTGAGACAGTTTCTCCAGAGCAAAAATTATCGTAAAATAATCCTCTCTTTCCGGTATCACGGTGCCCAAGACCTGATTGTAGTCGTCGATTCTTTGCTGCAAGCTGTTTTCGTTCTGCCTGACTGTGTCTGCAGACGTGCGAAGTCCAACCAATTCCTGCTTAAGCATATCACGTTCTTCTGCAGCGGATACGTACCCCTGATATGAAATCGCACACATAAGAACTATAACAGGGACAGCCACAACGACGGCGAATATCGATAAATTATTCTTTATAAGTTCGTTGAGATCGGAGGTGTTCTTTATCATTGGTTGATGGGCTTAAATTTCCCTTTAAACTGCAATTGATAACCGCGACTGATTCCGGTGCTGCTGTCATTCAGTGAAAATCCAACTAGTGTTAATTCGCTAAAATTTTCAAGAAACTCTTCCGACTCCATATATTTGAAAAAAGCAGCCGCCGGCTGGTAACTACTGAACCTCACCGTAAAGTCTGTATTTTTGAGTTTATCTATAAGCATGCTTTCAAGAACCGGAGTATATTCAGGATCGCTCTGAAAAGTGAGTGCATCTTTTAAAAGATTATAGTAAGGCAAAAATTGTGCATCATCCTTTAGAAATTCGTTTAGCTGTTCGGATTTTCCTGAAAAATAAGACATTTTGCCAACGATATCCTTATTTTTGATAGTGAACTCAAGTATCTGCTGCTTTTCTGCGAGTAAGGTATTTTTTTCGTTATTGGTCTGAAACTGTAGAAAAGTTGTAATGATAAAGACGACAAAAAATATTGCCGCAAGAGCGGTGCCAACTGTCAGTATCTGCTGCTTCGCTCTTGGGGATATTATCTCTTTACGAGTCTTGGTAAAGAGATTAATTCGTTTTTTCATTATATATTGGCCGAGATAACAGAGATAAACGACGACAGATCTTTGGCAAACGCAGTGGAAACTTGGTTTGGTGTAAGTCTTCCGTCAAGCTTCACCTGCGATGTCTTAATATTAAATCTTTTTTCCAGAGCCTCGGGCAAGTGTGCAATAGCGCCTTCAAAGTTACAGATATGAATCGAATCTATAACGATCGCATGACGGTCTTTAGCCAGTGTTAGAAGTTTTTCAACCTCATTAAAAAGTTCCGTCAGCAGGGGACTAATAATCTCGGATATATTATAAGATGCGTTTTCCGCAAGTCCTATTGTTCTTAATGCCTCAGCTGTTTTAAGATCATCCCAATTCATATTGATGGATAAATCTTTGACGAATAAATTAAGACCTATATTGAAAGTTCTAGATAGTCTGAGTAAATTTTTCACTCCGTCAAATACATAAATCGAGGTTGTGGACAACCCGAAGTTAATTATCATGTTGCCTTTGCCTTGTGGCTTTAGAAATTCTGAGTACATTCTTGCAATTACACTCAGTTCATTTTCGAGAGAATAGGGTATGAGACCGGCCTTAACGATAGTTTTTTCGATTGTGGAAACTAAAGCTTTCGGAGAAGCGACGATCAATAACAATGTTTTTTTTGATACATCATCTTCCATTATAACTTCCAGATCCAAACTTGTTTCGTTTATAGGCATCGGTATGAATTCGTCAGCCTGATATTTGATCGCGGCGAGCAGTTCCTTTTCTTTTAATTTCGGCATTTCGGCAATCTGTGAATATGTGTAGGAGTCCGGGATCACCACACGAGCATTTTTTTGAGTCAACTTAAGACTGCTATAAAGTCGCGAAATAATATCCGCCTGCTTTTCGACGGTAACATCATTATTACTGCTGAAAAAAAGAGGCGAAGTTTCCTTAACACCAAGCGACAGGAGTTCGATCTTATCGTTAATTACCGATGCGTCACACATACGGGTAAATTTGTCATTAATCTCAATAGAAATACTGTCTTTCATATTCATTAAGTATTATGAATAGCTCGCCGGAAGTCAAGTGCTCGGTGACTAATAAGAGCGCATCTGAACTCGGGTTTGATAGTTCATCTGAGCGCGCTCTTCCGTTCGTGTGCTCACAGGATTTGCGGTTACAGTATATTGAATCATAACCACCGGCGGTGAATAAGTACCTGACCGACTACAGCTTATGGAGAAACCGGTTACGGTTACTGAACCCGATGTGATGGCAGTTATTCCGGCCGTATTAGTTTGTCTCCGTAAAGTTGACCCTGATAGGTAATATCTAGTCCAGTTTCCTTGATCATCGTAAAAATAAAGATTAGAACCTGGCGGAGAAGTGGGATTAGCCATCGTGGAGCAGAGTTGGGTCCCACCTGAAGGTATAGTAGCATTATAGATTTCCTTAGCCGTAACACGGATCGAAGCTTCCATTATATTCATTGCATAATCACCCTGACGTTTAACATTGGATGTTTTGTAAAGCTTAACCTGCTGTTTGAGAATGGCAAATATAATACTAAATAATGCTGGTAAGATAAGGGCGATGACGCCCATGACTACCAATGTTTCAATAAGAGTGAAGGCTTTTTTCCTTTTCATATGTTATGGCGTAGGCGACACACCGGTTTCCCACACCGAAAATGTCGTTTTTAATGGGACTGTATAATTTTTACCGCTTTCCGTCCAATTGACCTCAACCGAAGCTTGAATCTGATATACGTAATTAGATGGATCTCTGATTTGTTTTAAGTATGCTCTCCTCGTTAAAACCGTGTCGATATTGCAGGATGGACTCGACCAAGACAACGTCCCGAAGCAATGTTGTACTGTTCCAGCTGAATCACCATGAGCACTGAAAGCCACCCAATCGATTTCCTTTTCTGACCTCAACCACTCGATGAGCTCATCGGCATAACGAGTGGCTATAAGCTTGCGTTCGTTAACTTTGGAGGTCCGTATCAAGTACGATGCGATCGATGCCGCAGCAGTAAAAAAAATGGATACAACGACCACAAATACCAAAACCTCAACTAGTGAAAATCCTTTTCCGGAGAAGTTTATTTTTTTTGTCAGCATGCAATTTTATTACCTTTAGTGATAATGCCCACTGGTGAAATGGTAATATCAATACATTTGCTAATAACTGTCGGATTCCTCACGGTAATAACAGTATTTGCGGCTCCTGTAGTGCCGGGGGAGAGTGCTGTGAATTGTACTGGATGCGGACCGGAAATCGTGACCGTTAGAGGTGTTTCGACAGTATAAGTCGCTATGCCGCTATTGCAAACACCGGCACAGCATATGTTGAGATTGAATGCGGAATAAGGTGATGCGGGAGTAAACTGCACCCTGTATCCACTAAAGTTCGGGCAGGCACCAGCGTATTGACCCAAGTCGCCAGTTAAAGATTTTTTCTTTGCCAACTCCATCACATCTATTATCTGGTCTGCTTGTTTATCGAGTTTTACCTCCTGAGTCTGTCGATTGAACTGCGCAATAGAAATTCCGGCCATAATCGGGATTATAATAATGACAACAAGCAGCTCCAATAAGGAAAAACCGTCTTTAAGACCGGACGCTTTAAACATATTTAAGATTATTTCTGGCCATAAGGACCAAGACAATAATTGCATGTGGTAGCCACGGGACAGGGACCGCAGTTGCCCGCGGCCGAGGTGCCTCCTCCTGACAGACACGTACATAATGTATAGTCGCTGCCACCGCCGACTTGTGTGTACCAATATGTATTTCCGGTTTTTGGATCGTTGGGAACTTTCTGCATATATACGCCTGCTGCGCAGCCGCCCGGATCGCATATGTTATTGTTGGGGGAGGTAAAGACAACCGATGCCGGATATATATTATTATTAGAACGATACTGCTCAAGCGCCGCCTTGATATTTTCCAGATCAGTTTTTCTCCGCGCGTCATGCGATTGTCTTACAAACTGTGAATAGGAAAAAACCATCGTTGAGGCCAATAACCCAATAATTGCCGTAACAACTAGCATCTCGAGCAAACTGAACCCGTCCTTTATATTTATTTTTTTCATATTATTGACTATTAGAAAGACAATAACCGGGAGCAGGCAGTGTTTCGTTTTCCAGAGTCGCACATATCTGATAAGAATTGGCACCACATCCGACACAATTATAGGGAGTGATATTCGGGTCGGCCGGCACAGTCGGCAGTATTGCCGATGAAGGCGCAAGGCAAATGACGCTCAAATATCTGCTTCCTGATGCTGGGGTTGGATAACTAAGTCCACAGATTGAGTAATATTGCTCAAGTGAATTCTGAATAGTTTTAAGGTCAGCTTTTCTCCTTGCGTCCCGTCCGGCACGACGCGCGCTTGTATAAGCATTCATACCTAAGCCGGCTAACATAAGGATAAGTGTAATGACCACAGTCAGCTCAAGAAGAGTGAATCCGCCTTTCTTCATAATTATTCAATAATAGTCTAAAACCGCGATCAAAGTCAATAGATCAAGAGGAAAAATGCTTCTTTATTTGAATAAATAAGCTGTCGACCGCGAGGCTCGGATTGAGATTATTATTAACAAGTAACTCTTTCTTCGCTATGCACTCTTTGATGATTTGTGCGTTTCGGTACTGCCCTCCAACCATTTCCTTTCTAAGGTAATAAACGCAATCATCGATTATAGCGGCAACGCTTTCTCTGGTTGGTTTCTGGAGAATTGGTGAGGCCATGAATGAGTAGTCGTTAGATTTCCTTATTTCGTTTACTAATGATTCAGCCTGCGATAAATTACTATCAGCTGTTTTTTCGGATTCATAGATCACCGACCTTGACCTTATGGTAGGCAATATTTTGTCCGGCCTTGAGCAAAACATTATGAACAGATTATTTTCGTTTTTTTCCTCGAGTGTTTTAAGCATTGAGTTTTGCACTTCAAGAGATGACTGATCGAACGAGTATAACGCAAATATTTTTATCGACACCGAACTGAATGAAGTTATTTTCTGAAGATCCCGAACCTGCTCGATCAGAATTTCCGTTTTTTCCGGCTTTATATGAAAAATATAGTGCTTTGGGACAGAAAATTCAGACGCACATTCTCCGACTATTTTTTCCTGAAGATCAATGTTTTTAGCACATATGATACGCGGAATCATATATTGCATTTTACAGCAAAGATCATTATATTGAAATGTATGTCATTATCTCCAAAAGCATTCCTGAATTCTCTGATACAGGAAGGAATAATCGACCAGGTAAAGGCAAGCAAATACGAGATCGAATCTCTGCAGAAAAATGTTGCCATCGATGAATATTTACTCAACTATACATCAGTTGATAAATCCTCGATTCTCAAGATTAAGGCCGGTCAAATGAAAGTTCCTTTCATCAATATCGTTGCGACCGCAATAGACTCTGAGGCATTGAGCATGATTCCGGAATCACTGGCAAGAAGATTCATTATCGTGCCCTATTTATACGATTCGAAAGAGGAAAAATTATATGTAGCAACGGCAGATCCGCTAAACGTAAATCTCGCAGATTTTCTCTCTAAAAAAACCGGTAAAAACGTCATATTAAGTCTTGCAAATACCGCCGATATAACAAAGGCTATTAACCTATCATATACACAAGGTTTATCGCCTGAAGTCAAAGAGGCGCTCAAGGAAGTAGCGCCTGAAAGAGTTACTAAAAAAGTGGTTCAGGAAAACCAATCGGTCCATGAAGCACCGGTCGCAAAAATCGTAAACACCATACTAGAATTCGCAGTAAAAAGTCGCGCCTCAGACGTCCATATTGAGCCACAAGAAACAAAAACAAGGATTCGCTACAGAATCGACGGCATACTCCAGGAAAAGTTATCTCTTCCAAAAGGCCTGCAAGATTCACTAGTATCAAGAATCAAAATTCTCGCTGAGATGAAAATCGATGAAAAGCGTATTCCTCAGGATGGTAGGTTTGCGTTTAAGATAGGCGTTGAAGAAGTCGATTTGCGTGTTTCAACACTACCTACTGTAAACGGTGAAAAAATAGTTATGCGGCTTCTAAAAAAAACCGGCGGACTTCCCTCACTGGATGATCTCGGTTTGCGCGGCCCACAGTTCCAGGATCTGCAAGAGGCGATCAGCAAGCCTTACGGTATTATCTTGGTTACCGGTCCGACAGGATCTGGTAAAACCACAACACTCTACTCGATATTATCGAGAATAAACAAGCCGACAGTAAACATAATGACTCTCGAAGATCCGGTAGAATACCAAATAGCAGGGATAAACCAGGTACAGATCAATCCACAAGCCGGATTAACCTTTGCAACCGGATTAAGGGCTTTCTTACGCCAGGATCCGAACATAATACTGGTAGGCGAGATCCGTGATAAAGAAACAACTCAGCTTGCGATCCAGGCGGCGCTTACCGGACACTTGGTATTTTCTACCTTACATACAAACGATGCGGCAACTGCAATACCCCGTCTTATAGATTTAGGAGCAGAACCATTTCTTGTCGCATCCGTAATTAACGCCTCGGTCGCACAAAGAATCGTCAGAAAAATCTGCGAAAACTGTAAAGAAGCCTACGAACCTCTGCCACAGGTAGTCGAAAACATAAGGACAGTGCTTGGTGATCTACTCCCCAAATCATATCGAGAAGGCATGCCATTAAAACTTGCCCGGGGTAAGGGATGTAACGAGTGCAATGGGGGAGGATATTTGGGAAGAGTTGCAATATTTGAATTATTCAAAATCACATCTGCAATAAATAAAATGATATTACAAGAAAAATCATCCCGCGAAATTGAGGAACAAGCAGAAAAAGAAGGTCTCATAAAAATGAAACAGGATGGTTATTTAAAGGCTCTTGATGGACTAACAACCATAGAAGAAGTGCTTAGAGTTGCCGAAGTTTAATAATTAATTAAAAAGCAAAGTATGACTATCAAAGATCTTTTTAAAAGTGCGGTTGACCGTAATGCATCGGATTTACATTTAGTTTGCGGATACTACCCTACAGTTCGTATAAATAACGAACTTTATCCCTTAAAAACTGCGGAAATATTAACAAAAGAGAAAGCGGAAAAACTAATTTTCCCGGTATTAACGGAAGAACAGAAAGAAAATCTTCTTGCTAACAAAGAAATCGACATCGGTATACAGCACGACACTTTTCGACTCCGCGCCAATATTTATTACACAAAAAGCCAGCTTGCAGCTGCGTTTCGTCTTGTTCCTTCAATTATCCGCACTGTAGAAGAGCTAAATCTTCCTCCGATTATGAATTCATTTTCTCAATACAATAACGGACTGGTTCTTGTAACCGGACCTACAGGTGAGGGTAAATCAACAACACTCGCCTCGATCATAAACCAAATAAACTTAAACACAAATAAACACATAATAACCATAGAAGACCCAATCGAGTTCGTATATCCTGAAGGAAAAAGTGTGGTGTCCCAAAGAGAACTCCACCTTGACACCCATTCTTGGACTATTGCCCTCCGATCGGTACTTCGTGAAGACCCCGATGTAGTATTGGTCGGCGAAATGCGCGACTACGATACCATCCAGGCAGTTCTGACGATCGCTGAAACCGGCCATCTGGTGTTCTCTACATTACATACAAGTACCACGCCGGAAGCTATCAACCGTATCATCGACGTTTTCCCCTCGCATCAGCAGAACCAAATTAAAAACCAGCTCGCCTCCGTTCTAAAAGCGGTTGTCACTCAAAGACTTATACCAGACATAAACAATACATCACGTGTCCCTGCTCTTGAAATCCTTATAAACACACCGGCTGTTGCTTCTTTAGTACGGGAAGGAAAAGCATTTATGTTAGATAATGTTCTTGAAACTGAAGAAAAGCAGGATATGGTACTATTCGAAAAATACCTGTCCAGAATATATAAGAGGGGATTGATTTCCAAGGAAACCGCCCTCAAGTATGCGATTAGAACCAATGAAATTAAAAAATTAATTTAGTTACCTTAATCTATGCTTTTTAAATATAGAGCACTGAAAAAAGATAAAATAATCAACGGCAAACTGGAGGCACAGAGCGAAGCGGAAGCGATCGCATTCCTAAGAAAAAATGAAATGCTTACCGTTAACATCGAACCAGCGGACGCCAGTGGCGTTTCCTCCTTAGTGGGATTTTTAAGTCGCCCTTCATTTAATGATGTCGTCCACCTAACCCGACAGCTTTCGATCATGATGAATGCCGGACTAACCGTGATCGATAGCTTCGATATATTAAGAAGACAGGTAACGAAACCTTCTCTTGTCAAAATAATTGATGGAATCGACAAGGACATAAGAGGAGGGGACAGTTTGTCAACCGCGCTTAAAAAATACCCTTATTTATTTTCAAATCTCTATATCGCGCTTGTTGAGGCGGGAGAAGCATCAGGTAAAGTAAGTGATGTCTTATCAAGGTTGGCTGAAAACTTGGAAAAACAGCGAGAGCTTCAGGGAAAACTAAAAAGCGCACTTATTTATCCGACTATCATCGTTATAGGTATGATTGCGGTTATGTTCGTCATGGTTACATTTGTTCTACCACAACTCCTGAGCTTATATAAAGATCTCGATATCGATTTGCCACTTATGACCAGGATACTGATCGCCGTTTCCGGATTTTCCTCTAATTTTTGGCCATTTATTCTTGCCGGAGGGGGAGTGCTCGGATTCATCATTCGCAATTATTTAAATAGTAAAGTGGGCAAAAACTCTGTAGACCGCCTATTGTTAAGGCTACCCATTATAAGCGGAGTAGTTCGAATGGCATCACTCGTCGACAGCACTCGAACTCTTGCTATTTTGATAGGCTCCGGAGTTTCCATATTAGACGGATTAAGAATCATTATCGAAACTGCTGATAATGTAGTTTTTCGCGAGGCTTTTCAAAACATATATGTTCAGGTAGAAAAAGGTATTTCGCTTGGACAAGCAATGCAGAAGGAGAAAGTATTTCCACCGATATTGGTACAAATGACGACCGTCGGAGAACAAACAGGTCATCTTGATACCACTCTGCATAAAATCTCCGCCTATTTCGAGTTCGAGTCGGAGTTTGCGATAAAAGCACTTACATCTTTAATCGAACCAGCAATCATTGTGGTGCTTGGCCTTGGAGTCGGATTATTGGTAATTTCAGTAATCACACCTATCTATAACTTGACGAATAAATTTTAGTATCACTTGACAATCGAGTTAAAAAAAATTACAAATAGATATAAAGGTTTATAATTTATCAACTTTATGAATAAATCGAAATATCTGAAGGGTTTCACTCTTATTGAATTATTATTGGTAATCGCTATATTAGGCATTCTCGCGGTTGCCCTACTCGTTGCCATTAATCCGGCCGAAGCCCAAAAAAAAGCCAGAGATTCTAAAAGATTTGCTGACTTAAAAACTCTGCAGATACTTATCGATCAGTACATTAATGACGGTGGAGTGATTCCTGCGACCGGTATCGGTTCAGCAGCAGGCGCTAATACAGCCGCGGTTACAACTCAGAATAGCCAAGCTGCCTGTCCTTCAGGTACCGCTACATGGCTCGGTATCGACACCTGTAAATATGGTCCGACAGTTCCGCTGGATCCAAATAACGGTGTGTCAAGATCGTTCGTCACCAATGCTGGTACGACACCTCCAACTGTTACGGCAGTAACCGCACAATATAGAGCAAGAATCAGTGGAAGTAATTATGAAGTCAATGTCATGGTCGAATCTCCGGCTAACGCAGGCAAAATCGTAAGCGACGGTGGAAACAATGCCCTTCAGTGGATTGAAATTGGCTCGGATCTGACATTACTCAACTAACATGTCATATCAAAAAACCCCGCTTCGGCGGGGTTTTTTTATGGTAAATTATTGCAATGACTTTTCTTTTTTTACTATTAACTTGCCTGTACGTATACCGAACAATCACCATTACGACAACTTTTTACATAATTAATAAAACCATTTCCTCGGGCCATTCAACCGATTTCACCCTACTTAGGTACGCGCCGGGCGTGCTGATATTACCAGTATTTTTTTCATTAGCAGCAATACTTTTTTTTTATTGCAGTCTTAAACTTCGCGACCGCTCACCACTTGGTTGGCTGATAAGCATTACTGCCCTGATTTCAGTACCGTGTAGCCTGTGGCTGATCGCAAAAAATACCCTTGGATCGGCAAATTTGGTACCGATTCCCAGTCTCTATCTGGAACACACATTTTTATTCAGTATTTTTCTACTAATTTCGTTAATAATTAAAAGAAAAGAATATCAAATGGAGGGTAGGACAATTGCTTTTCGTTACCGAATCGTGTTACTGGTTTTTTTTATTTTCCTAACATTACCTCTTTTTATCTATGCGGGGTATGCTTTTTATACGATAAAAAATACAGATTACGACTTTAAGAAAATCCAAAAAGAGGTCCACTTTAGACTCATCAAACCTACGAAGTTGCCAGATGGCCGAGAATATGAATCTAAATTTTATATTGCAAAAAAACCGTTATATGACAGTGCGCAAACGGTACAGGTTCAATTCGATTATCCACTTCCCGAACTGATTTCCGGTAGAAAGCCAGGACTTATTGTGCTATTACAAGCGAAACGCAGTGAGGAGCTAGACCTGGAAAAAGTTTTTAACTCTAGGGAAGCGTCTACATCTGCTAAAAAAATAAAACTCACAGCCTGGAAAAATTCAGACGCTTATATTGTCGAGGGTACAAATGAAACTAAACTTTATTATCCAACAGAACATGGCACCATTGTATTCATCCGTGCGTACTATATTTCAAAAAACGAGCTATTGGACTTCGCGGCGAATCTTAAATAAGTACTAGAGCGATTCAAGCTCTTTCTTTACCTGTTCCTCTTCCCCGAAAGTATCAATAATATATTGAAACAGCTTTTTTGCCTCAACTTTATTGTTGTATTTTTTCAAAAGCTGGGCTTTGAGAAAGTAGGCGTCGTAGTAATTACTTTTCAACTTAATTGCTCGATCTATAGCATCTAATGAATTACCGGCGTAATCCAACTTTTTATCTTTGTCCTTTTCTTCATCCTCAAGTAGAGAGTAAAACAAAGATTCGCTGTAAGGAATTTTCGGATCAGTAGGCGCTATCTTTGAGGCTTCGGTAAAAAGCGACAATGAATCAGCCAAAATTCGTGGATCTTGATCGATCTGATAATATAAATATGCATTTTTGATTGCAGTTTTAAGGTAAAGTATATTATCGTGAGATATGCTTCTTGAATGCTCATTATAGTATCGGGAAAGCTTAACCAGTCGAGCGCTCGTCTCCTGCTCTCCCGACTTGGAAACTCCATATGCTAAATTCGCAAGAATAAAAGATAATTTATCTTCATAGACATGTTCGTAATGCCTATCTAGAACATCTGTATACAGCGAAGCCGCCTGCTGATAATCTCCTGAGCGAACTAACTTATCACTGTATGCATAATCAATATCGGCACGATAGGCATTGGTCACATACATAATCCCATATAACCCGATCGACAAGACTAAGCCCTTCAGTATATGGTGTGTAATTCTTTGCTCACGCCTATCGGCAATAAAGCCACTATTAACATGAGAGACTGAGTAAATTATCGCCGGAGTAAGGTATAAAAAAAGCTGGACGGTAGTTGTCGAGAAACCGAAAAAATTAGTAACTAGAATAGTGACATAAGCTGAACCCATAAGCAATGACAATAATCCCGCCTCGTCTCGATCTGACTTATAACTATTTCTTACAAAAACCACAATCATTGTTATCGTCGCGATGATTACAATAAGATAAGCACCTAGACCAAAATACCCGGTCGTTGCCAAATAATTCAAATATTCATTATGTGCCTTGTTGTACAAAAAATCCCACTCCGAGGTCAGATTATGCTCTGGCGGCCGGACGAAATAATATGAATACCCGAAGGTTTCCAGGCCTGTGCCAAAATATGGGTATCGCCGACCAAGCTCAATGGCACCTTTCCAGACTATTTTTCTGATGTCTATGGAGTCGGTAACACCTGAATCGGGACGGGTCGTTGTTTCAGGCGCCAAGCTTTCGACATTTTTCCCTGCACTGAGAGTTATAAGATTGTCGATTTGAGGAATTCCCGTTTTAAACAAGAGAACAGTAAACAATATTCCGGCAAATAATGCAGTCGTCATTTTTTTGAATTCCGGTGCTGAAATTAATTTTCTGCAATAAATAAATGCAAAGGGCGAAAAAAATAATGCGACAGCAAGAGAAAGCATTGTAGATCTTGAACGCGTAAAAAGTATCGCTATGAAAACTAAAACAGTATATATGATATAAGCTGTAGCCGTTTTTAGCTTTGACTTTAGGATATTGATGAGGTAAAAATAAATACCTACAAAAAAATGAACCGCTAAATACGCGCCTAACCAGTTCGGTTGGCCTAGGGTAGAAAACATACGCTCCGCCGGACGGAATTGGTCTGTCCAGCATGAGTTATCGAATGTGCCGGTAAACACTAGACATGACAGGTCGTAACCGTATCGACCAGGAATACCCCACAGTATCACGCCGAGCGAGGAAATAACCGAAACGATCAGAAACCGTTTAACCGACTTTACATCGAAGTATTGAATAAACCCAAAAAAAAGTAATAAATATGCGGTTATCGAGATTAAACCGCCATTAAACCGGCCGTAATATCCGACGATCGAAGTATGACGGTCGATAGAATAAAAAGTAGACACGGTCTGAGTCAAGAAAAAAAATGCGAGTGCGATTGAATAAAATAAAGGATACCTAAATTGACGATTGTGATATATAAAATCGATCGCCATACATACCGTTATCATAATAGTTATGATGTATATGAACATTATTTTATTAAGTTCAAAAAGTTCACTCGTACCGGAGTACATGATCCATGGAGTTAAAAGAACAAGAATATAATATAATCGAATTATGAGTTTCGGTAAATGTTTTGTCATATGCTTAATTTTATCCAAAAAATAAAAAATATCCAGATACCTTTTTTATCGTACATGCATCTGTATTTTGATCTGGGTACGGAAACTACCCGCATCGCGATAAAGGAAAAAGGCATAGTTCTTAAGGAACCATCTTATATCGGATACAACACAAAAATTAAAGAATATATTTTTTTCGGATCGGAAGCAAAAACAATTCTTGGCAAAACTCCGGATTTCGTCAAAATTATCCGTCCGGTCGTAAATGCGATTCTTTCCGATTTTGACGGTGAAATAGCACTCCTTTCTAATTTTATGGACCGTTCGGTAAATCCATATCTTGCTCAATACAAAATAATAAAGCCAACCTTCAAAGCCATGACCTGTATCCCGTCCATAGCAACCGAGATCGAACAGAAGGCGGTCGAGGAATCGCTAGTTAAAATAGGGTGCAATGATGTAATACTGATCGAAAAAGCCATTGCAACCAGTGCCGGATGCGGATTCGATGTGTTTTCCCACAAACCGCGTTTTGTTATAGATCTGGGGGCAGGCCTGATTGAGCTTAGTATTGTAAGCGGAGGCGGAATAGTGATACAAAAAGCCCTTAAGGGAGCAGGTGAACATATGAATAAACTTATCGCCAACTACCTATATCTTAAACATGGAATAGTACTTGGCGATCGAACCTGTGAAGAGCTGAAAAAGGAGCTCCTAGACTTCAATGAAGTCGATAAAACAGCAACCGTACGTGGAAAATCGTTGGAAACAGGATTACCAAAATCAATAAGAGTCAAAACCAGTGATATTAAAGAGGCTTTGCAAAATAGCCTTAATCAGATTATAGATTCTACGAAAGAACTTATGGAAGCATCACCTCCTGAAATCGCCGATGAAGTATACAATCATGGGATAACCCTAACAGGCACAATGGCAAACGCTCCGGGTATCGACAAATTCATTTCTAAAGAGCTAAAAATAGACGCATATATCGCCAAAAATTATCAAGACGCGACTATTCATGGCCTCATGGAATTAGATAAAGAGAGCGAGAACGTACACAAATTAATAGGATATAAATAGCATTTGATTTATTAAAGATCATTCTATACAATATAGCTTACTCGCACGTTGAAAATTCGGTGCCTAATTGAATTTGTAACTTTTTACCGTTCTACGTAAAAAGATCTATAAATTCTTGTATCCTGAGCGACTTTTACCGTCGCGAAGGATAACCTATTTAGTCAAGTAATCGGGTTAGGAATCCTTTGGAGTTAGCGCAAGCGAAACAAAAAAGGACTTCCCAACAATTTTTTTAAGAGTTTGATCCTGGCTCAGGATGAACGCTGGCGGCGTGCCTGAGATATGCAAGTCGAACGCATCTTTTTCAAATCGCAAGAAAGGAAAAGGGTCAGTGGCGGACGGCTGAGTAATACGCAGGAATCTGCCCCGGAATATCGGATAGCCCCGCGAAAGCGGGGATAATACGATATGGTTCCCTCCTTTGGAGGGGTAAAGTACGTAACTGTACGTTCCGGGATGAGCCTGCGTCCTATCAGGTAGTTGGTAGGGTAATGGCCGACCAAGCCTATTACGGGTAGCTGGCCTGAGAGGGTGGTCAGCCAGAGGGGGACTGAGACACGGCCCCCACTCCTACGGGAGGCAGCAATCAGGAATAGTCGGCAATGGGCGAAAGCCTGACCGCGCGACGCCGCGTGTAGGAAGAAGCTCTAACGAGTGTAAACTACTGTTGAGAGGGAAGAAGTCCGCCTTTGGCGGATTGACGGTACCTCTCTAGAAAGGGGCCGCTAACTGCGTGCCAGAAGCGTCGGTAATACGTGGGCCCCGAGCGTTATCCGGTATCACTGGGCATAAAGGGTCGTGTAGGCGTTTTGTCAAGTTTCCTTTTAAAGATCAAGGCCTAACCTTGAGAAAGATGGAAAAACTGACAAAATAGAATTTCCTTTAGGGAAACTGGAACTGAGAGAGGAGTAGTGAAATGCGTTGATACTCTCGGGAACACCAGTGGCGAAGGCGAGTTTCTGAAAGGAAATTGACGCTGAGACACGAAAGCTAGGGGAGCGAAGCAGATTAGAGACCTGCGTAGTCCTAGC
>CAYYYG010000025.1:0-17710 GCA_964476135.1 uncultured Gammaproteobacteria bacterium
CTGTTCGTGACGCTTGTGTCATGCAACTTTGAAACCTGGCAACCTGCCAGTGCTCAATAGTTATTTTTAACAATTGAATAAAGCCGAGTAGACGGCTAATAACCGTCTACTCAGCCAGAACAAAAATTTCCCCATTTTGTTCTACTTATAACAATACTCCATTATTTTTTTATATCTCATCTCTAGTGTAATAATACATATTCTTGACATATAAGATACATGTGTTATAATATTATAGGTTTATTTAAAATACTTAATCTAATTTTGTATTTCGGATAAACCAAATGCACATTAAAAATGAGGGAAGGTATTAGAGATCGTTTCCTTTTTACATATATAAACATAAAAAGGAATTACGAGCTCTTTATACTTTGCAGTCAAAAATGCTGCAAAGTATTATCAATTGTAGCTTCATTGCGCACAAGATGCTTCTCATTCGTACAGACTATTAGCTTATTTCGGTTTGAAATTTCATTTAGGTCTGCTCAGTGGGGAATATCTTGAGCGCAATGAAGTGGAGTTGCGCCAAACCTACCGATGCCGGGGAAACCCGGTCAATTCTCATAAATAAAGGAGATTGTTATGTTAGGTAATCAAGATGAAGGCCGCTATGCGGCGTACGTGGTCACCGCAAATGGTTTGATTCCGATTGATGAATCGAATCTTGGTGCCGCGCTTTTTGGCGGTGATCTCGCAACGACCGAGGAAGAGGGTCCTCCCATCGATGCTGAAGCTGTATGGAATGCCTATCTCACCAACGCCTATGATTTGGCAATGCCAGGTGTAACGGCCGCCGTTGCCCTAAAGATCTATGAAACGAAGGCTCCGGTCGATGGCGTTCTTGCCCAGCTTCAAGTAATTGCTTTGGAAACCCTTCAGGAAGTCCTGAACATGGACGAACCCTGTTGCCGGAACGCCTGGTGCGCCCGAACAGTGTTGTTCGATTTGATTCAGCGCTACAATGTGACCTTTGGCGTCCCTGCCTGGTTTCAGGCCGCCATGGCCTAGTAATACAGTTGTCTTTTTTTACAATTGAATAAATGTCAGACAGACGGTGAATAACCGTCTGTCTGGCCAGAACAAACTTCCCTCATTTTGTTCTTCTTAATCTTAATTTAATACACATTCTTGACATATGTTCAATTTATACTATACTATTATAGGTTAATAACAGCATCAGTAGTTCTTTTGTTGAGATTAACTAAAAGTACATTAATAAATGAGGGATTTTTGTTCTAAAAGCTGAATTCCTTGCACTCAAGATATATCTCACCTATTTGAGGCATAGCTTGAGCGCAAGGAAAAGCGCTCTTTCAACCTGTTTGTAACTGCATCAGTAAAGGAGAATTATATGAATGGCTTGACTGACTACACGATTGTAGAGTTGGAACCAGGCATGTCGCTAGAAGATGCTTACTCTATGGCACAAGAGCAAAGGAAAAAAAACTTTATCGATCTTGATGATGTCTTTGCACGATTCAATCGAAGGGACTTTTTTACCGAGCGGCCTGGTTTGACAGCAGTGATTGCCCTTGGAATGTATGCGCATCTTGGCGCAGAAGTATACGAGGGGGTCAACATGACATCGTTCCTGACTGCTGGAAATATTTTGCAAAAAGTGATGAATATGCAGGAGGTTTGCTGCAGTGAACCATGGTGTATTGTCGCTGCGACTTATAACGCTGTGCAGCGATATAATGATACCTATGGTGTTCCCGGATGGTTATTTGAATCTTAGTAATTAGCGCGAAGGAATAGACAGTCGAAAGACTTGTCTATTCCTTTGAATAAAATATCCCTCATTTTTTATCCCGCTAATTTATACATATTATTGACATATTATTATTATGTGTTACCATATTATAGGCCAACTTTCTTAATGGAATTGCTCCTTTTAGTGAAGGTTGCCATAGTACTTTAATAATGAGGGAAGTTTATCTTCAGACTCTTTGCGCTAGATATGCGTCCGATATTGCTCGGGCACATTTCGAGCGCAAAGAAATACCGTTCGCGCTCATATTTAAATACTGATTTTTATAGGAGACGACATGCTAACTTATGACACCATGCCGACTTGTATGTCGGCAGACACCACGGGAGCTTTAGACATTGATGATGCTGAAGTTTGGCGCCGATTTTTCGATGGCGAAGTACACACAAACGGACCATACCAGGTTGTTGTATTGGCTCTTTTGGTTTGGGTTGGATTCGAAATCCCACCAGAGTTGGATAAAAATGTTGTCCGTGCTGCTGGAGAACTGCTTGAAACGGCAGAAGACTCAATCGATGTTTGCTGTGATAACAAATGGTGCGCGATGCGAGCTCTGTTAGCCGCTATGAAGCGGTACAATGAAACTTAGTTAAAATATAGATAAACAGACAGGCTGAAACACTTGTCTGTTTATCTAGCATTGCGGAGTGACTTCCCTCATTACAATTATTTTTTCTTCTTGACGAGTATTATTGCCACAATTGCAATTAGTAGTATGGCTATGGCTGCAATTATATTCGAAACCTGTTTTTTGTTTTGGGTTGCTGAAACAGGCTCTGAACCTGAAGCGGGTATATCTATTTCTGTCTCTTTTACCTTGCTGCCTATTTTGACTTGAGCAGTATATTTTCCGCCCTCCAACCCTTTAAGAGAAAATGTGTATGGAATTTGAGAAACATTCGTTTCTTCCTTAAAAGTCTTGCCGTTTTGTACGACCCTTATATTATTTATTTTTCCTGAAGTCACTTCCTTTTTGCAAGCGTTAATTCCTTTTATATGCAGAGAATAAGGATCCGAGCTGTCTTGTAAAACACTGAAATCTTCAAGCGATTGGTCAAAAGTGGAGCAGTCGTAATGTATTCGTACTGATTTTGTTTTGGAAATATCGCTTGGATGAGTAAAAGTCGCCTCTATATAAAAATCGTTTCCGTCTGCCAGTTTGTCTAGCGGAAGCGAGATTGCCTGTACTTCCGGTGAAAACGAATCAGTCATGCTGACCTGGTCAAGAACCTTTTTATTTGCCGAAAGTAGGGATAATTTTACTTCTGTACGAGGGGCAGGCTCGACCATCGGAGAGTGGAAACACACCCAAGCGCGACCGCTTCTTTTGGCGGGAAAATCCGATACGCCAAGATCATTCATCCTCAGCTCGGCCGACTGATCTAGAGTAGCTGCAAATCTGAACTTAATTATCGAGTAAACCGGATTTTCAACCTGTAGGAGCATAACATATGCTCCCTGTTCTGGTGCGTTAAAATCTATATGTATAGGCTTAGATGTATCATCTATCGTTATTTTTCTCTGATTGACTAGGCGATCCTCAAGTGAATCTTCAAAATTATAGAATTTAATGGTGGCTGTTATTGGAGATTTAACGGCGCGATTATCTACCATCGAAACATCAAAAGCTATTGTGCCTTTTTTGTTTTCATAAGTAATTCCTTTAATGTCCCTCACCTGCCCATCGACCGTAAGATTATCGACGTCAAAATAAAAGTCCGCTTCCTGGCCTCCTGCAATGCTGAATCTGGTAACTCCGGCATTGTCTTCTTCAAGAAACGGCCGGCCATCGTAATGAAACCCATATTTATTAAAAACAAAATATTGGATCTCGTAATCGCCTTTAGGATATTGAAGTTTAAGAGGGAGTGTTATATCGAGGCCTTTGTTTTGACCGGCTAGCAGATTAATTTTATCCGCAATTTTTACCCTATCGATAAGAAAATGCGCATTTTTTATATGTGATTTACTGTTTATTCGTCGGACTTGCGCATATAATATTAGGTCTACAAGCGGGAAGGTATTTTTGTTCACGATGCTACCTTTGAGGTTAATTTTTTCTCCAGCTTCGTAGGACGGAACTTCGGGAGATAAATTTACTTTCACTTTGCCGTAATTGTAGTAATTAAAACATGATTCCAATCCTTTAGCGGGCGACTGTGCAGAAACGGGTAAGTATGTGCCTAAAAAAACTATCGCAGAGAGCAATATACCATATATATAAGAATGAATCATATATACAAATCTACTTAAAAATAATCGGTGAGTCAAGTATTTATTTATAATTATTAAATAAAAGTCTATAAGACTTTTCTGGTATAATACATTCCATGAAAATAGTAATAGATTTTTCGAATTTATACGACTTTATATCATCGAACACTTTTGTTGGGGTTTCTATTATATTGACAGGTTTGTATATAGTTAAATATTATAATGACCATTACAAATCGAAAAGACGCCGTGCCGCTTTGGTTATTCTTTCCGAAATTAAGTCTGCAGAAGAGAAAATAGAGCAGATTGCTTATGGCTTGAATAATTATTTGCATGGAGAATACAGTGCTGTTCTGCCATTTTGTAGCTGGAGAAAATCAAAAAAGTATTTCTCCGATATTATGGATTCAGATGAAATGGCGCTCATCGATTCATTTTTTGCCTCTTGCAAGTTAATAGACGGATTCATAAAATCGGAAAACAAGATATTCTGGAAAAACGCTTCGGCGAAGGCGTCGATCATACAGAAAAAAATGGCTGATGCGGTTATCCGTTCATACCATAATGGAAGAATAGATAGGGGAGTACTCGCCAATTACAAAAAAATAGTACTTGACACGATCTCTTTCGACGACTACGTATACATGCCCGAGCAAGCAGTCAAGCTTCTTGATTCGCATGTTGTAAGAGCGAGGCGCATATCGGATACTGCAGTGTGGCAGAAACTAAAAAAAATAGCAGATGTCTAAGTTATTTCCTGGATTGTAAATTCAGATCTTCCGGCTGGAGCTATCAGAATAATCGTTTCACCCTTCTTTTTACCAATAAGAGCTCTTCCAAGAGGCGATTTCTGCGAAAGCTTATTGTTATTAATATCCGACTCATGATCACCGACTATGTCGAAATTCACAACTTCGGATCCCTTTTTGAGTTGAACTTTTGATCCGACGCCCACGACTCCCTTTTCAGGCTGATGGGCAACAACGGCATGATCGATAGTGGACTTCATATAACGCAGCCTGCTATCTATTCTTGAGAGAGTTGCTCGTGCCGATTTATAGGCGGCATTCTCACTTCTGTCTCCCATATCTCGGGCTCTTGACAGCTCAGCAACCGCATCGGCACGTTTTTCATTTAATAATTGATGCTCTTTTTTAAGCTTATCCAGTCCGGTCTTTGTAAATACAACTTTCCGTTTCATTATTTTAGCTGTTCGTCGACTGTCGACTGCATTTCGCTAAAGTTTTGTGCGCCTCCGAATATTTTTGTGTTAATCACAAAGTGTGGCGTCCCCTGGAAAGCAAGTGAAGCCCCCAGCTGTTCATCGCGGGTCACTTCGTCTTTGTATTTCTCGCTTTCAAGACATGACGTCAGAAATTTAGAATCGACACTTTTAGATAGGAAACTGACCAATGCAGGAATGTTTGCCTTATCATTTTTTACTTTTTCATTTATAAGCGTGTACCCAGCATTAGACATTAGCTCATCATGGACTTCCCAAAATTTCCCTTTTTCATAGGCACAGTACATGGCCTGCATTGACAGATATCCGTTTCCGTGGCCATTGCCGAATATTGTCACATATGCCGCCTTCTTTTCATCTATTAACTTGCGCATTTCGGTAACCGGTGGCTTATAGGTGCCGCCGTCGGTTATGTACTGAAATTGAGGAGAGACTTGCTTACTCAGCTCCGGATTTTTACCTCCGGCTATGTGGCAATAAGGACAACTGGGGTCACTTATTTCAACTATAAGCACTTTATTTTTTGCATCACCGAATTTTATGAATCCATCTTTGAAAAGATTTTTTACGGTGTCTATTTTAACTTCCTGCGCCGTCTGCTGTCCGGCAACCTGAGGGGCAGCAGCCTGAAGAGTATTCAATTTTTCTTGCAAACTGTTTGCCTTGAAATACATATATCCGGCGAAGAAAGAAACCGCCATAAGTAGCAATATCAAGATATATGGAGGATTGGCGCTTTTTGGAGCGGGCGGCTCGTCGATTGTATAATTTTCTGTATTGATATCTTCTGCCTCACGCGCTTCTTTGTTTATGAGATCATTGGAGTCGGCCATATAAATTTATTGGATTTATAAAATTTCAAGCTCTAACAATATAGCTGAGGTAAATATTTTTGTCAAAGGTATTTTATCGTTGTTTAAGATACAGATAAACCGTTTTCTGCGGTTGGTGGTATTTCGAAAAGTATTGGAGCTCCGTTATTATCAATACTAAGTATCATTCCGTTTGAAATGCTGCCTGCCATAGCCCGAGGTTCGAGATTGGCGAGAAATAAAAATTTTTTCCCGGTGAATGCTTCCGGAGCGTGATATTTTTGCATTCCGGTAAGTATGGTAACCACTCCGTAATCTGCACCGAAATCTACGAGTAATTCGTATAATTTATTTGATTTTTCCACTTTTTTTACTTCTTTAATTTCTCCCACTCGTATATCCAGTTTAAGAAAATCATCAAACGATGCATTTGTTTTTTTCATATTATTTTGCGTAAATGCGGTATAGGTTACTGCCTATTTTTTCAAATTTATATATTTCAATTTTGCTTATATCTGATGTGTTTTTTACATGGGGACCACCACAGAATTCTTTTGAGTAGGCTGTTTCCGGTTTATCATCTATGCCGCCGATGTAATAAACCTTCACATTTTCCGGATATTTTTCTTTGAAGAATGCCCGGGCGCCGATTTTTAAGGCTTCCTCACGAGGCATTATCTTGAATCGCATAGGTAATGACTCTTTTATTTTACTGTTAACAATGTCAGATACAGACTGCATTTGGGATTTTTCCGGTTTGTTTGCCGAGTAAAAATCAAACCTCAATCTTTCTCCGGTAATATTCGAACCTTCCTGCCTTATATCATTTCCGACAACCTCAAAAAGGGCCTGATGGATAAGATGTGTTGCCGTATGGTATTTTAGTACCTGATCGCTGTGGTCAGCCAATCCTCCCTTGAACATACCCGCAGAGGACGTCCGGGAGAGATTTTTATGTTTTTCAAACTCCGACTGAAACTGTTTTTTATCTATATTCTGACCTTTTTCGCGGAATAGTTCTTCGGTAATTTCCAGTGGAAATCCGTATGTTTGGTATAGATCAAAGGCCTTTTTGCCATCTATAGTATCGATTTTATTTATTTCTTTCAGTCCTTTACTCAAGGTAGAATTGAAGCGGGAAATTTCTTCGGAAACCACACTAAATACTAAATTTTTGTGTTTTGCACGTTCTATATATAACTCTCCATCGTATGTCAGCATGATTTTATCGCAGATTTCGCTAAGTGCCTGGCCGTTGACTGGTGATTGAGTAAGGGCATGGATTTTGACAGCAGACCGTCTTAACAATCTTCTTAAAACATATCCCTGCTGTTTATTCGAAGGTGTCACGCCGCTGACTATCATGACGGTCGCGGCTTTCAGATGATCGGCTATAATACGCATGGGTGCTTTGTAATTCGGATCGCTATAGTTCTTTCCGCTCAAATCTTCGATCATTTTTATGGATTGGGCATAAAGGTCGGTTTCAAACATGTCAGGATTATTATTGCTTGCGGATACAAATCTTTCGAAACCGCCGCCGAAGTCGACGTTTTTTTTAGGCAGGATCGAAAACGACCCGTCAGTTGTTTTTTTGTATTCCATAAAAACGGAGTTGCCTATTTCCATGAATCTTCCGCAGTCACAGTTAGGATGACAGTTTTCGCCGTAACTTGGATTATGATCGATATCGAACTTAAAAAAAATTTCGCTGTCTGGCCCGCCCGGCTCACCTGCCGGCATATTCTCCGGAACACCAGCCCTTGACCACCAGTTTTTTTCCGCGCCGTAGAGAAATATGCATTCGCCTATTTCTGCCTTAATATCGTATTTTGCAAATATTTTTTTCCAGATTTCAATAGATTCAGTGTCTGCTGGAAGCGATCCGTAGCCTTTGAATACTGTAACGAATAATTTTTGCGGGGGGAGTTTGATTACTTCAACGAGAAATTCAAACAACCAAGACAGCTGCTCTTTTTTAAAGTAGTCTCCAAGGGACCAGTTGCCCATCATTTCAAAACATGTTGTGTGGCGGTTATCGCCAATTTCCTCTATGTCTTGGGCTCGGAAACATGGCTGGATATTAAATAATCTATTCCCCTGTGGGTGCGGCTCGCCCAGCAAATTGGGTACAAACTGCTGCATTCCGGAGCCGGTAAATAAAGTAGTTGGGTCGTTCTGCGGTATTAAAGGGATAGGGGGAACCTCTTTGTGATTGTGTGACTGCCAAAAATCCTTATATGATTTTCGTATTTGCGCGTGTGTTAAGGACATAATGTAGAATTATAACATGGTCAGAATAGAAATATTAAGCCGCGATTCAATTAAAAAATTAGTTTCCGGCCTACGATTTCCTTCGTCTGGTTCGCATAAAGGTGAAAACGGCCGTGCTTTAGTAATCGGCGGATCTAGTTTATTTCATTCAGCACAATTCTGGGCAGCCGAAATTGCTTCGCATTTTGTAGATATCGTCCATTACGCCTCGACTGAAGAAAATAACATAATTTTTCGTCAGACTAAAAAAAGGTTTCATAACGGAATAGTTGTATCTCGTCGCGATATTGATGCCTATCTTCATGAAGACGATGTTGTGCTTACGGGGCCCGGTATGATGCGAAATGAAACAAGGTCAGTGTTGGATAGGAATGATCATATGCATTTTCATGATGTCCTAAGATTCCGAACCGAACCAGAATTTACGCAGGCAATTACAAAGTACATATTAAGTATAAAAACTGGAATAAATAAAGTTTTTGACGCTGGAGCACTGCAGATGATGGATAAAGAATGGCTTATGGACCAGCCAAAAGCCCGCGTAAATACGATAATAACTCCACATCAATTAGAATTTGCCAGATTATTCGGTCTACAACTGACAGATCTGAATTTTAAAAAGAAGATCGAAACTGCTGAAAACATCGCTCAGAGATATGGAATCGTAATATTACTAAAAGCAGTAGACGACATAGTTACCGATGGAAAATCGACATTTGTTATTAAAGGCGGTAATGCCGGCTTAACAAAAGGTGGTACTGGAGATATTCTTGCCGGTCTTGTAACCTCTTTCTTCGCGAGAAACGCCGCGCTCACTTCGGCCGTTGCCGCTTCGGTTCTATTAAAAAAAACCGCTGACTGTTTATATGAAACAAAAGGATATTGGTATAATAACGACGATATATTGGAAAACTTGCCGCAGGTATTAAAAAATGCGTTATAATTAAATTATGAAGAAGGAAACATTGATTGCAGTTTTTTTTGGAGTCCTCCTTGGTCTGGGCGCTGCTGTTGCTATAACAATGAATGTAAGAAAAAGTGAAATCAAAAAAATCAACCCTATAGTGACCAATCTCCCTGTCACGCCGACAGTTAAAGTTGAGCAGTCACATGCAGAAACACTTGAAGTTGCTTCTCCCCAGAGCGGAGAAATCGTGCAGACAAAATCTATCACTATTTCCGGTAAAGCACCCAAAGACGGGCTGATTGTGATTCAGTCACCAGCTTCTTCTGATATAAGAAAATCGGCGGGCGGAAATTTTAGCTTGAATTATCCGTTAGCCGCAGGAGAGAACGTGATTTTGATAAGCTTCTATCCTAAAGATCAGGCTGGTGTTCCTATTGAAAAAGAATTAAAAGTTTTTTCTCTATCCGAGCAATGATAAAAAAATTACTATTATTATTCATTGCCGTCTTTATGCTCTCGCTGTCAGCTGTGGCATATGCGCAAACAGAATTGACAGAGAAAACTCCAACCGCTTCTGAGTCGGCAAATGCTTCTTCGGCGGCTACTCTGCTCGAGCCTGAAGTCAAAGATCTAAAAGATAAGATCGCAACTAAAGTCGCAGAACTACGCAAGAAAAGTCAGAAGGCAATAGTTGGAAATATCATCGAACTTAAAGAGGGAAGTATTAAAGTTGAATCCGTAGAAGGCGTCCAGTATGAGGTGAAGACAGATGCTTCACTTACCAAAACATATCAGATAGGAACAGGATACAAAGAAATAAAAACTTCAGATCTTAAAAAAGACGATTATATTATTGTAACCGGACCAGTGCTTGATCAGTCGGTCGAGGCGAATGTGATTTATAGAGACGAGCGGTATATTGTAGTTTCGGGTAAGCTGACAGAGGTCGATAAAACAGATTTTTTTCTAAAAGTAGCTACTACGTCTAAAGAAAATTATACGATAGACGTCGAAAAGGGTACTGTCCAACAAATGCTTAATATCAAAACTCTGTTGCAGGAAAAAACGACTTTTTCGAAAATTAAGGAAGGCGACACTATTCATGTTGCCGCAAAAAAAGATCCTAAAGTTAAAGAAGAGGGCCGTTTTTCCGGGATCAGATTTCTGATAATTCCCCAGGAATACTTTCAGAAATAATCTCCTTTTATTAAATTTTTTTTAGCATTATAATTCCATCATGTTTAAATTAATCAAAAATATATTCGATTATAACCAGAGAGAAATCAATAGACTGAATTCTAGGGTGTCTGAGATTAATGCACTTGAAGATAAAGCCCGTCACTTGGCAGATGCGAAGTTCAGAGAAGAAACCGATAAGATGAGGGCCAGTGTAAAGTCGGGCGAAAAAACTCTCGATGAGCTTTTGCCTTGGGCTTATGCATTGGTGCGTGAAGCCGCAAGGCGCGTGTTGAATCAGAGGCATTTTGATGTTCAGTTGATGGCGGGTATTGCACTCCACGAGGGGAAAATAACCGAACAGAAGACGGGAGAAGGTAAAACTTTGGCAGCGACAACCGCTCTATATTTGAATGCTCTTACCGGTAAAGGCGCGCATTTGGTTACTGTGAACGACTATTTGGCCAGACGCGATGCCGGTTGGAATGGGAATATATATGACTTTTTAGGTATGAAAACAGCGGCAATTATATCCGATAAATCGTATATATTCGATCCCAACTATACCGATGAAGATGCGGCAGACAGTAGATTATCCCATCTTCGTCAGGTTAGTCGCAAGGAAGCATACTTGGCAGACATCACCTACGGCATCAATAGCGAATTTGGATTCGATTATCTTCGTGACAATATGGTGCAGAACCCAGCGGCTAAAAACCAGAGGGATTTTAACTACGCAATAATCGACGAAGCCGATTCCGTACTTATCGATGAGGCCAGAACTCCACACATAATTTCTGCGCCTTATTCGGAAGACACGAGTAAATATTATGAATACGCAAAATTAGTGAAGCGATTAGATCCGAAAACAGACTATGTTGTTGATGAAAAATTAAGAACTGCTAATCTGACGGAAGAGGGAATTCATAAGATGGAAAAGTTTCTTAACGTGGAAAATATTTATGAGAAGGATTTCGACTCCGTTTTCCATGTCGAGGCCGCACTCAAAGCGGAAACATTATTTCACCGGGAAAAAGAATACATCGTAAGAAACGGAGAAGTGGTAATAGTCGATGAATTTACGGGACGATTGCTTGAGGGAAGACGTTTTTCGGAAGGTCTGCATCAGGCGATAGAGGCAAAAGAGGAAGTAAAAATTCAACGCGAGTCAAAAACACTGGCGACAGTATCCCTTCAGAATTATTTCCGCATGTATGCGAAATTGGCCGGTATGACGGGAACAGCCGCGACAGAAGCTGAGGAGTTTCATAAAATCTATAAAACGGATGTGATTGTTATCCCGACCCATCGAAATATGGTCAGAGCCGATCACCCGGACATGATTTATAAGACTGAAAAAGCTAAGTTCAACGCGGTAGTTGAGGAGATAATCGCAAATTATAAGCGTGGCCGTCCCGTGCTTGTTGGCACGACATCGATTGAAAAAAATGAACTCTTATCGCGCATGTTGAATCAGCGGGGAATTCAGCACGAAGTACTGAATGCAAAAAATCATGAGCGTGAGGCGCAGATAATATCAAGAGCCGGGGAGAAAGGATCGATAACTGTCGCGACAAATATGGCAGGGCGCGGTGTCGACATCATACTCGGCGGAACTCCGCCCGATCAGGAAAAGGGGGCAAAAGATCCGGAAAAATATAAAAAAGAATTGTCGGAATGGCAGAAAAAACACGATGAAGTCGTGTCGTTGGGTGGGTTATATGTAATAGGTACGGAGCGTCATGAATCAAGGCGAATAGACAACCAGTTAAGAGGTAGATCGGGGAGACAGGGAGATCCCGGTGAAACCAGGTTTTACGTCGCGCTAGATGATGATCTTATGCGTATTTTCGGAGGCGAGCAAATTTCTAAACTCATGAATTTTCTTAAGTTTCCGGAAGATCAGCCACTTTCGCACTCCATGGTGTCGCGCGCTATTGAGCAGGCACAGGTTAAAGTCGAGGGACATAATTTCGATATCCGTAAACACCTTGTTGAATTTGACGATGTGCTGAATAAGCAGCGAGAAATTATATATTCTTTGAGGAGTAAAATTCTGCTGAAGCCTGAAGAAAATCCGGAAGAATTTAGATCCACAGTGTTTGGTATGATTGAGGCGCAGATAAATGGCACGATCCAAAGTTATGAATCACTTAACGAATCAATTAGCGACTCGGACATAGAGATCTTAACCAAGGATATTGCCATACTTTTTCCTGATTTAGAATCACAGGTCAGAGAAAAAGTGAGTAAGCAGAATTTTTCAGAGTTGAGAGAAATATTGATAACATATGCAGAATCAGATTGGAAAAAGAAGGTTGAACAGATCGGTGAGAAGTTATGGATCGATGGAGTAAGGCAGATATTTCTTGGCACAATAGATCAGTTCTGGACGCAGCATCTGACAGCAATAGAAGATTTGAGGGAGGGCATTAATTTGCGCGGTTATGCACAGCTTGACCCGCTGGTCGAATATAAAAATGAAGCGTTTTCCATGTTTGAAAAACTACTTGCATCAGTCGACTATGAATCCACAAGAAGACTTCTTCGTACACAAATCAATGTTGTCAAAGAAGAGGAGGAACAACCTGACGGTCAGTTAAAATCTGAAAACTTGCAGTATAAAGCAGCAAGCTCAGTTAGCCCGTATTCGGGTGGCAAGCCGCAAAGGATAGATAAGCAGCCCCAAATATCTTCGTCGACTCATAAGTTGGGAAGAAATGACCCATGCTGGTGCGGGAGTGGAAAAAAGTATAAAAAATGCCATTATCCTAACTAATTATTTTATTGCTAGTCAGATAACGCAAGCAGTGAAAGCGAAGTTGTTTCGACGTTTGCATCCCCAATAGGTCTTATTTCGTTTGCTAACTCAGACATAGAAACGAATCCTCCGTTGCCATTTTGCATTTTGAGAAGTAATTCGATTTTTGCCTGATCAGGTTCAAAGCCAAGTGTTTTTTCTGTAATTAGCGCAAGTGCAGTTTTATAGTTTGTAAACAAGTTTTTAGGATCCTTTTTATGCACAATATCTGCAAATCCATTCGGAGTCCACATCTGCATAGTCTCTTGATACTGTCTAACAGCTCCATCATAGTCACCCATATTTGAAGCGAGAATAGCACCATACATTCCCAAATCGGCATATTGTTGCCAATCTAACATGACATCATTATGTTCCGGGCGTGATTCGGATTTTACATTATTTTCGTAATGATATGTATCGCTGCCGTGGGGTGGCCAAGTAACGGTTTCACCGGCTAATATTTCTATAACGCCATGACGAGGCGGGTTAAAATCACTCAAGCTTTTTGAGATTGTCGGAATCAGGCCACCTTGATCCCCGATTTTTGACAATGCCAGTAGAGCTAAGTAATTATCTGTCATCAAATAGCAGACTTCTGCTTCTGTAATTTCAGAAGCTTTGAGGAGACCTCTATTTTGATCGAACTGCTTGTATAAGAAATTTGTACCAGCCGCCAGAGATTCTTGAATTAAAATGTTTTTTTCAACGGTGTTACTATTAGAGAAGTTTTCAGCTGCTGTCGAGATTATAGGAAAATAATAATCTGCAGCGAGAATGCCAGCCGCTGCTCCAGTCATCAACATCATGTTTCGCCGGCTCATTCTACGTGACTTTAGTTCTGTAATTGTAGTCATATGTATAATATATATATCCTATAGTATTAAATATACAAGTATTATATACCTCTTTAATGAGAGTTACAGGTAATATTGTAAGCTCGGAATATTTACTATATATATAATATGTACTACTATCGGATATATGGCACACTTAAACAGTATCTCCTTGACTATTTGCGAATTATTTGCAATAATGTGCTATATATGAAATACATGCTTAGAATCACATTTTTGATCACATTAATACTTGTGGCGACTTCGATTGTTTTTAATACTGTGAATTCCAGAAAGACTCTGCAAGAAAATAAAGGGACTGTTGTAACTTCTTTTTATCCTATTTATTTTTTTGCATCACAAATTGCCGGTGATAAATTTAGGGTGTTAAATCTGACTCCTCCAGGTTTGGAGCCTCATGAGTATGAATTAAGCACGCGTGATATAATCGAGATAGAAAATAGTCATGCGTTATTAATAAATGGGGGAGGTTTCGAGCCATGGGCTGCCAAAATTCCGCACTCGCTCGAAAATAAAGATGTGAAGATAGTCAGCACGGGAGACGGGTTATTTAGCATTAATGGTGACCCGCATATTTGGCTATCACCATTAATTGCACAGCGTCAGGCCGAAAATATTTTGAATACATTTATTGAAATAGACTCCGAAAATGCAGAATATTATAAAAAGAATTTTGAATCTTTGAAAACCAGATTTTTAACTTTGGACATGTCGATGAGGAAAATTTTTTCTGACTGTGAATCACGTACTATTGTCACCTCGCATGATGCATTCGGGTATTTGGCTTCTGATTATGGACTGACACAGCTTCCCATATCTGGATTGTCGCCGGAGGAAGAACCATCACCAAAAAAAATGGCTGAAGTTGTTGATTTTGCAAAGCGCAATAAAGTAGAGTATATTTTTTTTGAAACACTTGTGAGTCCAAGACTCGCTGAAACAATCGCAAAGGAAATTGGCGCCGAAACCTTAGTGTTTAATCCGATTGAAGGTCTGAGTGACTCAGAATTAAAGGAAGGAAAAGATTATTTTTCTATTCAGGAGTCGAATCTTGCTAGCATAAAAATAGCTTTGAAATGCGAAAAATGACACAATCTATCATTGATTTAAAAAACGTCGATTATTCTTACCGCACTAATCCCGTGATACAGGGTATTGATCTAAATGTGAAAAAGGGGCAGTTTGTAGGTATTATCGGCCCAAACGGTAGCGGAAAGACCACGCTTCTTAAGGTGATATTAGGATTATTGCGCCCAACCTCCGGATCAGTAAGGCTTTTTGGCTCAGATACTTATTCGTTGGACATAAAAAAAAGAATCGGCTATGTGCCGCAGAAACCGAAAGGGTCTGCCAGCGGTTTTCCTGTTACTGTCAACGAGATAGTTTCTATGGGGCTGGTACCAAACGGTATTTTAGGGTCACTCGACATTGGAATAGATGATATCGAAAATGCCTTAAATGCGGTCGGAATGAGTGAATATAAAAATAACCTAATAAGCGAGCTTTCCGGCGGGCAGGTCCAGAGAGTACATATCGCCAGAGCGATAGTTTCCAAACCAGAACTCCTTATCCTCGATGAGCCGACAGTCGGCGTGGATGTTGAGTCACAGGCAATGTTTTACCAACTTCTTAGGAAACTAAAGAAAGATCATAATCTGACCTTGATATTAGTGTCTCACGATATTGACGTCGTTGCACATGAGGTGGATGAGATAGCCTGTATAAATTGTAAACTTATTTGTCACGGTAAACCGAAGGATGTAATGAAAGGTGATTTTATGGAGCAACTTTATGGACGCGATTTGAAATTTATCATACATGGACACTAATATGCCAGAAATTTTTCAGTATGAATTTATGATACGGGCATTTATCGCCGGTGGAGTGATTGCTTGTGTGGCGCCACTAATCGGTAATTTTCTCGTCATGAGGAAGTATTCGCTGATTGCAGATACTTTATCACACGTTGCCCTTACGGGTGTTGCGATTGCGGCTATATTACAGACGCAGCCACTCGTAACTACGATAATAGTTACATCTTTAGCATCACTTGCTATTGAAAAACTTCGTGTAAGTAAAAAAATATCCGGAGATGCGGTCTTAGCGATGTTTTTGCCTGGTGGCCTTGCGATTGCAGTTGTGCTAATAAGCATTACAGACGGATTCAATATTGGTTTATTTAACTACCTGTTTGGGAGTATTACCACGGTTACCCAGCAGGAAGTATGGTTAACGCTGGGATTAGGAACCATTGTTGCCATTTCAGTTATGTTTTTTCATAAGCAGTTACTTGCCGTCGCATTCGATGAGGAGGTTGCTTACGTTGCAGGATATGATGTTAATAAGCTTAATACTTTATTGATAATTTTAACCGCAGTTACTGTATCTTTGGCGATGCGTGTTGTTGGCGTCCTCCTTATTGGGGCACTGCTGGTTGTCCCTGTTGTAACCGCAATGAGACTCGCCAGAAGTTTTCGTCAATGCCTCACATATTCGGTATTTTTTGGACTCATTTCTGTTATCGGCGGACTAGTCACAGCTTTTTATTTCGATCTTCCCGCGGGCGGTATAATTGTGATTATATCACTGGGTATTTACATACTTGCCGAGTTATTACGCTCGGAATAACGAATTATGAAACCGATATTGGTTTATATCCTAGTTCTATTTTCTACGTTTTTAAATGCTGTTCCGGCTTATTCACAAGAGCAGTCTGCAGAGGTGATTAATCAGACCATTGAGGGACGGGTTGTAAGAATTATGGATGAAAAGAATTTACGGGATCAAATATATCAGAAATTGGAAATCGAGGTAACGCGGGGCATTATTGCAGGAAAAAAAATAGCTGTCGAAAATGGAAATATGCAGACGGCAGAAAACTTAAGATACGAGATCGGGGACGAACTGGTACTTATGAGGGTAATTAACGCTGATGGGGTCGAAAATATATATATCGCAGACTATGTCAGGAGAAAACCGCTTATTTGGTTATTTTTACTTTTTATAGTCGTAACAGTCCTGGTGGGACGTTTTTATGGCTTGATGTCTATATTGGGTATGGCTTTATCTTTTATTGTCATATTTAAGTTTGTACTGCCGCTTATTTCTGCAGGGTATAATCCTCTCTTTGTCGCCGTAGTCGGCGCTTGTGCCATTGTGCCTGCCACATTTCTGCTATCACACGGTGTGAATAAAAAAACTGTTGTTGCCATAGTCGGTACACTTATATCTTTAACCCTTACGGGTTTGCTTGCATATATTTTTGTAAGTATGGCAAAACTTACAGGATTTGCCAGTGAGGAGGCGACTTTTATCCAGGCATACAGGCCTGGAGCAATTAACATGAAAGGGTTACTGATGGCGGGTATAATTATTGGCGGATTGGGAGTATTTGACGATGTGGCCGTATCACAAGCCGGAATTGTCGAGGAGTTAAAAAAAGCTAATTCCAAACTTCAGGCCAAAGAACTCTATTTTCGGGCAATGAGAATAGGGCGCGACCATATCGCATCTGTCGTAAATACGCTTGTACTTGTATATGCTGGAGCTGCGATGCCGCTTCTTCTGTTGTTTATAGACAACCCACGTCCATTTACTGAAATCGTCAATTATGAGTTTATCGCGGATGAGATTGTGCGTACTCTGGTTGCCAGTAT